>CAZAMW010000062.1:0-7914 GCA_964486265.1 uncultured Nitrosopumilales archaeon
ACAAGGTCGTGAAGGCGTCCGTCTTCCTCAAGGACGGCGGGCACTTCAAGGACATGAACGCGGTCTATTCCGGCGTCATGGGCGCGCACAAGCCTTGCAGGACCACCGTCGCGACGGGGTTCGCAAGGGATGACGTGCTGGTCGAGATAGACGTGGTAGCCGTCCAGTAGCACCCCGAGGACTCGAGGTACCCTGCATGCGGAGCGTAGGTCAATCCTGCCCGTGCTGCGGGGCCGAGATGAAGAGGGAGGAGACCGAGGCGAAGGCCACCGACCGCTGTCCCTCCTGTGGCCTCTCAGACGTCCGGCTGAAGACTTAGACGAAGAGGGCGAGCAGCACTATGGCCGAGACGAAGACGATCGATATCGTGTTCAGGACCTTGATCAGCGAGTTGATCGCCGGACCGGCCGTGTCCTTGAACGGGTCTCCCACCGTGTCCCCCATCACCGCCGCCGCATGAGCGGGGGTCTTCTTCCCGCCGAAGTTGCCCATCTCGATGTATTTCTTCGCGTTGTCCCAAGCCGCGCCTCCGTTCGTCATCATGAACGCGAGGAAGACCCCCGTGACCACGCTTCCTATGAGAAGCCCTCCGAGGGCCACGGGACCGAGGATGAACCCCACGACGAGCGGGGTCCCCACCGCGAGCAGGGCGGGCTTGGCCAGCTCCCGGAGCGCGGCGGTCGTGCTGATGTCTACGCACTTGGCGTAGTCGGGTTTGGCCGTGCCTTCCATGATTCCCGGTATTTCCTTGAACTGGCGCCTGACTTCGTTCACCATCTTGATGGCGGCTCTGCCGACGGCCTGGATCAGGAAGCTCGAGAAGTAGAACGGTAGGAGGCTCCCGATGAAGAGGCCTATGATCACCCTCGGGTCAGAGAGCGCGAACGTCAGGCTCTCACCGGGCACGAGGCCGTACTTGGACATGAGGGTGAGGTTGCCCACTATCTGGGTGTTGACTTCGCTCTGGAAAGCGAAGAAGATGGCCACTGCCGCCAGCGCCGCAGAGGTCACGGCGAATGCCTTGGTCGTCGCCTTGGTCGTGTTCCCCACCGCATCTAGCTCGTCGGTCACCTCTCTCACGCCCGCCTCGAGACCGGCCATTTCGACGATGCCGTTGGCGTTGTCCGTGATGGGCCCGAACGAGTCGATCGACATGATGACCCCGGTCAGAGAGAGCTCGGCCATGGTGGCCACGGCCGTGCTGTAGACTCCGAAGAGGACGTTCTCGCCAGAGACGTAGTAGCCGATGAAGTAGGAGATGGCTATCGCGAGCACGAGGACCACCGCAGAAGGCGCGGTACTCTGGAGCCCGGTCGAAAGCCCGCCAGGAAGTTCGTCGCAGGGCCGGTCTGGCTCGCCTCGGCCACGAACTGCACCGGCTTGTGCTCGTAGGACGTGAAGTAGTCGGCGACCTGCTCTATCACGACCACAACGACGATGCCGACGATCGCGCTCGCGAGAAGCCCGTAACCTAGCGCGCTATAGCCGAAGACGCTCGTGGATATCGCCGCGTCGATGGCCACCGCGATGACCGCAGAGATGACGAGGGCGATGTTGAGCGCCCCCATCGGGTTCTTCTTGATCGACTTGCGGATGTAGAGTCCGCCGAGTATCGAGCCGATGATGCCCGCAGCTCCGAGCATGAGCGGATAGATTAGGAGCTCGTTGGAAGAGATGAGAGAGGTGAGCGAGCCGAAGGTCGACGCCTTCGAGGTGATGAGGGCGGCCAGGATGAGGGCGGCTATGGAGGTCACGACGAATGACTCGTAGACGTCCGCGCCCATTCCTGCGCAGTCCCCCACGTTGTCGCCGACGTTGTCGGCGATCACCGCCGGGTTCCTCGGGTCGTCCTCCGGGATGCCCGCCTCGGTCTTGCCGACGAGGTCGGCACCCACGTCTGCCGCCTTGGTGTAGATGCCGCCCGAGACCCTCATGAACATTGCGATCAGCGACGCGCCGAATCCGAGGCCCGCGATGACCGCGGGCGTCGATACTATCACGGACTGGTAGGCGAGGTAGAAGAGCGAGACGCCGAGAAGGCCGAAGCCGACCACGGCCATGCCCATTACCCCTCCGCCCCTGAACGCTAGGGTGAGAGCGGGTCCGAGCCCCTTCCTTGCGGCCTGGGCCGTCCTCGAGCTTGTCCTGACGGTCGCTGCCATGCCGATGTATCCGGCGAGTGCCGAAAGGGCCGCCCCGACGAGGAATCCTACCGCTGTCACGCCTCCCGTCTTGAGGGGGATATCGATGCCGACATAGATCAGGACCGCGATGATTATCGCGACGGGTGCGATTACGATGTATTCCCTGCGCAGGAAGGCGTTGGCGCCGACCCTTACTGCCGTCGCTATCTCCGTCATCTTTGCCGTTCCGGGGTCCTGCCTTCTCACGGCGAAGAAGAGGACGAGAGCATACAGAAGTGCCACCGCAGAAACGCCGGCGGCGATTAACCCATAATCAATACCCAATGCGGTTAGTCTACCTTGCCCATCGGGGGATTTGGGAACCCGTTATAAACTAACGGGCACGATACAGCCCAAAGACATCGGTCATCGGCGCTTCATCTCCGTGAGCGCGTACGTCGCGATGAGCGGGAGGGCTATCGTGGCCTCGGAGTAGAGTGTCGTCTGTCTCGCCTTCTCCTTCACCTTCCCCCAGGAGACGGCCTCCCTGACCTGGGCGCCGCTCAGCGAGCCGTCGTACTCGACCGCCGTCGTCACGTAGCACGCGTAGTCCAGACCGCCCTTGAACTGGTTCCACCAGATGGTGTGGTGCTTGCTTATGCCTCCGCCTATCACGAGCGCCCCTGTTCTGGTTGACTCGAAGACGATGTCGGAGAGCCTCTTCTCGTCCTTGATGACGTCTATACTGAAGTCGGGGTGCTTGTTGGCGAAAAGCCAGACCTGGGAGCCGACCGCACCGTCCATCGGTCCAGGGACGAAGATGGGCACGCCCCTCTTGCTGGCCCAGTAGAGCAGGCTCTCCTCGTCTTCGACGGACCGTCCGAGCTCCGAGCACAACTCCTCGGTGCTGAGGCTCTTCGTTCCGCTCTCGTAGACGTCCTCGAGCCAGGGCTGCATCTTTCGCTCGATCGCGGGGCCATAATCGTCGAGCGGGACGAGGATGTTCCCCAGCCTGTGGTACCCCATCTTCTGCACCTTGGCGTCGTCCATGTTGAAGCTGCCGTGGTAGTAGTCGCCCATAGAGCGCGCGAGGTCGTGGTCGAGCGTGCCGCACGTGGTTATGATGACATCGACCATGTGCTCCTTGACCATGTCGACGACCACTCCCCTCATGCCCGTCGCCATCGGCGCTGCCGGGAACGAGAGAAACTTGGTGCAGGACTTGTCCGAGAGCATCTCGACGTAGGTCTGCGCGACCTCGGCGAGGTCCTTGCCCATGAAGCCGCCAGCCCCGCCCATCTGGTCGACCAGCGCGACCACTTCGCGCGAGGGAGCGAGCCGGACGTCGACGACCTTCTTGGGCTTCAACTCGGGTCTGTGCGGCGACCTGTGCCGGATGACTTAAGGGTTCGGGCATCAGTTTCAGCGTACCCACTCCCTCCGCGCCATGGAGATAGCAGGCCGCCTCGCCGGACGTTGGCGTGTGGTGCCGGGGTGGCGGGGCCAGCGGATTAGCGGACTCGACCGGGCTTGTGTCATGCTTACTTCGCGTGAAGACGGGTGTGTCCAGTGCTCGGGGAGGATAGTCGACGTTGGTGAGGAGCTCGTCTGTTCCTCGTGTGGGATGGTGACCGACAAGGAGGTCGTTGAGACGGGCGAGAACAGGGTGCCGCAGGCGATAGACTACACGGCCCGCTCCCTGGGGAGCTACCTGGGTCCGATGGACTATGGGTATGAGGAGCGCTTCTCTACAGGGTTCTCCAAGTCTGCGTCCACCTTCAAGTACCTGAAGACGATCTCGGACTTTTCATACAGGGAGGGTGCCTCGCTGTACACCTGCGCGAAGCTGGTCGAGCGCGTCTGCGAGAAGCTGAACCTGCCGAGGATGGTCGTCGGCGAGTCGGTCAACATAGCGCGCGAGGTCATGGAGATGCGGAAGGAGAGGGGCGAGGTGACGATAGCGTCGGTCTCGGCCTTTGCAATAATCAACGCCTGCAAGAGGCTTGGCGTGACCAGCGCGGGCGTGAGGGAGGTGATGGAGGCCCACAGGAATCTGGGTTACCGCGTGAAGGCATCGACCATAATCCAGATTTCCATCGACTCTCCAGTGAAGACGAGGCCGAGGAGGGCAGAGGAATATCTCGGGAGGGTCCTTGCGCACCTCCCCAGAGCCCTGGTCAAGAGCGGCGGGATGCCCGCCGGCTACACCAACCGGCTCCTGGAGACGGCGAAGCTCGCGCTAGAGCGGGTCGACGGACCCTCGAGGGGAGGGCACAATCCAAGAGGTCTCGCTGCGACGGCGGTCTATGCAGCCGAGGTCGCGCTCTCGGAGACCGAAGGCAGGAAGAAGGTCTTCTCACAGAGAGAGGTCGCCGCATGCTCCGAGGTTGCCGAGTACACCGTGAGGGAGCAGTACGTCGAGATCTTCAAGTCCCGGATGGGGTTGATCCAGGAAGCAGTGAGGTCTCGAGAGAGCCACTCCCAAAGACACTCCACTGAAACGTACCCGATACCCCTTCTATCCCGGTCTGGGTCATCCTGACCCAGTAGTATATCGTGCACCTGCCGGTCGAGCCGCTGACGCTGGCTCCATCGCCGAGGGAACCGGGGCTCGAGAGCCCTGCGGAGGATGCCAGCTCCGCGACGACCTTCGGGTCGCAGGTGTGGGCGGCAGCGAGAGAGCCGCGAAGCCCCGAGAGAGCAGACTGGCACGCGGCTGCCATCGCCTCGGGGTGGACCCCCAGGTGGACCACCTGCGACTGCTCCACCGAGTACGAGGGAAGACCTCCAGCGTACGACTCCGCAACCGACGTCTCGAGCTCGATGTTGAGGTCCCCGGCCGAGTAGCCGCCGAACTGCGACGGCAGCAGGGCGCTGGCTTCTCCGGGGGAGGGGCCGGCGACGTAAGACCAGGACGAGCTGGTCGAGAACCGCAGGCTGCCGCTGGTCCCGTGTCCTGCTGCACTCCCGGCCAGCGAGCTCAGGTAGGCCGACGGCGAATAGCAGTCCATCGGCGTGGACTCCAGGAGCGATTGCGCGCTCGCTAGCGCCGAGAAGGATGAGAGTCCGAGGAGGACCGTGGCGTAGCCGCGTTCCTGCACCTGTGCAGCGGAGAGGTGTGCGGCGTTGAGGTAACTGTTCTGCGCCGAGTAGACCGCGGAGTTGGCCACGAGCATGGTCGTGAAGATAACGACCGAGGCCAGGGTCGCAGCTACGCCACTTCTGTCCATGCCCTGAGCGTGTCCTCCCTTCCAGACAGGGGCAGGTCGAGCGTGTACTCGCCCTCGAACGTCGCGGGCGCCCCAGGGCAAGGCTGCCCTGCGATGACGCCACCGAGGGTCATGGTCGAGTTGCTGTACTGCTGCAGGGAGGCGCAGACCTGCGACGGGGTAGCGTCGGCCAGGAAGACCAGCCCTACGTGCTGGACGTACTCGAAGACAGCTTCGCTGGCGTGGGCATCCGCTACGCTGTCGGCAGCCTGTATCTGGCTCCCGTAGGGTGACATGACCGAGACCAGAGAGAGACAGAGCAGCGCGTATCCTGTCGCCATCCCGATGTCGAGTATTCTCACGCTATGCACCCACGTGAGAGGCCAGGACCGAGAGGCAGACCGCGCTCAGCGCGAGCATCAGGGCGGACGCGATGATCAGGTCGATGTACACGTCGACCATCCCGGGTCTAGACAACGCTTACCTCCCCGTCGACGAGCGAGATGTCGTAAGTGACCCCCGAGTCGAGTGTCGCCGTCGATAGGGGCAAGTCTACGTTCATGGTGGCGGAGAAGCCGTTCACGGTGGCAGTCACGCTGCTGCCGGCGAAGGAGACAGAGACGGCCGTGCCGGGAGAGGACTCGAACTCGACGCTCGTGACCATCCCGGGAGAGAGGTCGTCCACTTGAGACGCGACACCCCTCGCGAACGCGTTCGCCGAGTCCAGGCTGGCGAGCCTGTAGAGGGACGCGACAGGAGACATTATCACTACCATCAACAGTATGACCGCAGCGAAGTACATCGAGGTGGAGAGCAGCCCCGAGACGCTGGAGGCGGGCATCAGCCCTGAGCCTCCATCGTGACGCCCGTCTCCGTCCTGGTGAAAACGAGTTTGCAGAGTCCGTTGAGGCCGGTTGCGCTGAAGGCGCACGCCGCTCCGATGCTCGATGAGTAACCCGTCCCGGCGGTCTGCAGGGTGACCAGGCCGTCAGAGCAAGACACCGTGGCGTTGGCTAGCGGCAGGACGATGGTGGCACTCCCGTTCTGAGCGGCCAGCTCGGCGGCCCCTGCCAGCTGCTCCACCTCGGACTGACCCTGAGTCTGGTGGAGGGCAGGCAGGAAACCGGAGAAGGTCATGACGCTGAATCCGGCGAGCGCCGCAGTCACCCCGAAGACCAGCAGATATTCCATCAGCTCGACCAAGTTTTTCAGTATAAACGTCGAGATGAGATTTAAGCGGCAACCAGTGGTGGTTTTCTATCCGGGACGCATTCGTCTCCGTTGGAAGGACCCATCACAAGGGCGCTACACAGGCTGGCGAGGAAGAAGGCGGCGGTGCGAGGGGCAGAGCCCCTGATGCTCGAACTGCTCCAGGGGGCCGAGGGCGCAGAGGTGGAGTCCTATAGCGTCCCGCCGTTCAGCTACGGCATCAAGAGGGACGGGGAGATCACGAACTATCAGGTCCTCCCGGACATGGGCGCGGCCGAGGTGACCCTGCTTCGCGACGCAGTCTTCGAGATGACCGCCTCGTTCAAGGTCTCCTCGGTCGTCCCCCTGACATTCACGCGCCTCATTGAGGTCCTCAGCCAGTCAGGGGTGTCCAGGCTGGCGCCGCTCCGCGACGCGGAACGGGTGCGGGCCCTGTCGCGCTTGGCCGCCTTCGAGGCCGTGGGCATCCCCACCATCTACGCACTCTCCCTCGACGACTCCGTGACGGAGTTCTACGTGGATGCGGCGAACACGACAGTGTACCTCGACCACGTCAGGTATGGGAGGTGCGAGACACCCGTCACCCTGACCGAACGCGAGAGGAGGGCGGTCGAGACCCACCTCGACACGTTCAAGGGATACACGATGGATTTTTCGAATCCCTCGCTCAAGAACGAGTTCGATATCTTCGGCCGTAGGCTCCGCATTTCGCTCGACCTGGCGCCCCTCGCCGTCAACTCGTTCTCGCTCGACGTCCGGAAGCTCACCTCGAACGACCTGACTCTGCTCGACCTCGTGCGGATGGGGGTGCTCACCTCGGAGAGCGCCGCATTCCTGCTCTCTGGACTGGAGAATGGGTTGAACGTCACGATAGTCGGGGAGACAGGGACCGGCAAGACGACGCTGCTGAACGCTCTGGACGAAGCGCTGGACCCCAGGCTGCGCAGAGTGTACGTGGAGGATGCGGTTGAGACCAAGGACCTCCTGGTGAGGGGCTATCACCAGATGAAACTCCGCGTCGACCCGTTCGAAAGGGGTGCTGAGAGTTCCAGGACCAAGTCCGAGGAGATCACGAAGATACTCCACAGGTCGCCCGACCTCGTCATCCTCGGCGAGATCCAGTCAGAGGAGCACAGCCGCGCGTTCTTCCACGCGCTGACCGCAGGCGTGAGGGGGTTGCAGACGTTCCACGCGTCATCTTCCGCTCAGGCGGTCAGGAGATGGCGGGAGATGCACGGCATCTCCAGGACCAGCCTGCTCGACCTCGACATCATCGTGCAGATGAGCAGACCCGACAGGCTGGGATCGCGACGCCGCGTCCAGGCCATCTCGCTGGTGGTCGAGGAAGACGGCGAGCCGCGACTCCGAGAGGC
>CAZAMW010000063.1:0-7903 GCA_964486265.1 uncultured Nitrosopumilales archaeon
TTCCGGTGACGTGAAGCGGGCCTACAACATCAGGGTCGAGTCTTTCACTGAGAGAGCTAAGACTAAAGTTGAAGAAGCCGGTGGCAAGATAGTCGAATAGGCGCGGAGTTTAGCAAGCTTGGCTTCCTTCAGAGATGTCGTCAAGAGTGCGGCGACGATTCTCCCTGAGGTTCCGAAGCCCAAGCAGAAGCCGAACCTGTCTGAGAAGTTCATCTGGACCGGCCTGGCGCTCGTCCTCTACATGACTATGGCGATCACGCCCCTCTACGACTACGGCAACAAGACCGACCAGTTCGCTTTCCTGAGGATAATCTTCGCCTCGAGCCAGGGGACCCTGATGGAGCTCGGCATCGGCCCGATAGTGACCGCGGGGCTGATTCTGCAGCTGCTGCAGGGCAGCGACCTGCTGAAGCTGGACCTGGGAAACCCTGACGACAGGGCCATCTTCGGGTCGTCCACCAAGATCCTCACCTTCGTGGTGATAGCTGTCGAAGCCGGGGCGTACATCATCGGTGGTGCCCTCGGGACCCTTGCGAGCGGCCAGGCGATAGTGATATTCTTCCAGCTCTTCCTGGCGAGCGTGGTCGTCCTTCTGCTGGACGAAATGATCCAGAAGGGGTGGGGAATCGGGAGCGGCATCAGCCTGTTCATCTTGGGAGGCGTAGCCCAGACCTTCATGTGGTACACGTTCTCGCCCGAGCTGGTCAACACGACGACCACGAATTCCGGCCCGACCGTGATCTTCGGGTTCGTTCCCGCCTTCATCAGTGCGGCGTTAAGCAACAGCCTGAGCAGCATCGTGCTCCGACCCAACCAGTACCCCGACCTGGTGACCTTCGTGCTCAGCATAGCGGTCATCCTCTTCATCATCTACATCGAGGGGATGAGAGTGGAGGTCCCCATCACCTCAGTGAAGTTCAAGGGATTCCAGGGCGTCTATCCCATCAAGCTTCTCTACGTCTCGAACATCCCCGTGATTCTCGTCTCGGCTCTCGCGGCGAACGTCTCGTTCATCGCCCGTCTCATCTGGGACCGTGAGAGCGGCGCGCCGTGGCTCAAGTATATCATCGCGGGCTACGACCAGAACAACAATCCGACCGGAGGCCTCGTCTACTATCTCACGGCTCCTCAGGGGCTCGCTCAGACGGCAGCGGACCCGGTCCGCGCCGTGATTTTCGTCGCATTTCTCACCACGTTCGCGGTGATATTCGCGCGGATATGGGTCGAGATAGGCGGTCTATCCTCGAGGGCCGTCGCCAAGAACCTGATGAACGCCGACGTACAAGTACCTGGTTTCAGGCGCTCAGGCCTCTCGCTCGAACAGGTGCTCAACAGGTACATACCTCCGATTACTATAATCGGAGGGCTCATCATCGGCCTCGTGGCATCCGTTTCCGACCTGTTCGGAGTATTCGGCACTGGCATCGGTCTGCTCCTGATGGTCGACATCATCCTCCAGTACTACCAGATGCTTGTGAAGGAACAGCTGGAAGAGTTCTCGCCGCGCCTTGCGGGAGTTCTCGGACAGACGTGAGAGCATGGGCCTGCGCATAGTCGTCGTCGGCATAGCGGGTGTTGGAAAGAGCACGGTCGTCAGCAAGTCGGTCGAGGCGATCAAGGGTTCGTCCGTCGCGGTCTTCGGGACGGAGATGTTCGAGGCAGCGAAGAAGCTCAAATGGGTCAAGCACAGGGACGAGATGCGAAAGCTCCCAGTTGAGAACCAGAAGCGGCTGCAAAGGATAGCGGCCCAGAAGATAAGCCGGAGCAGGGGTGGAGTGGTCTTCGTAGACACCCATCTCTTCATAAGGACCCCTGAGGGATTCTGGCCCGGGCTGCCCTACAGCGTGATCGAGGCGCTGAAGCCAACCCATCTCGTCCTCATTGAGGCAGACCCTGAAGAGATACTCTCGAGAAGAAAGAACGATTCCACCAGGTACAGAGACGTCCTCACGACTGAGGAGGTGCAGACGGAGCTGACGCTCGCCAGGACGTTCCTTTCCGCGGCTTCGCTCGTCAGCGGAGCGCCGATCTCCTTCATACACAACCGCGAGGGCAAAGCTGATGAGGCGGCCAAAGTGATCCTGGATATGGTGGCGAACGCGGCGAAATGACCAGCAGCATAATGATACCCGAGTCGACCGTCATAGTCACGCTGACTGCGTTGGGTCTGGCGGTCCTCTCGAACATGGCCGTCAGGCTGCTCGTCGACCTGAAGAAGGAGAGGCGTATCAGAAAGGAGGTCACGGCATTCGACAAGGAGCTCAGGGAAGCGATAACCAAGAAGGACAAGGCGAAGGAAGAGAAGCTCAAGAAACTGAAGCCTCAGTACGACAAGATGAGGCTAACGATGTCGACAGGGAGGCTGAAGGCGACCGTCGTGACCTACATCCCGTTCCTGGTAGTCTACTATCTGATGGCGGACATCCTGCTAGGCGGCATCAGCACGCAGGTCGCCATGTCTCCCATACCGATCCCATACCTGGTCTCTTCCACCGGAGGCATGGCGCTCTTCTGGTGGTACTCCCTGTCCTCATTCTCATTCTCCTTCGTGCTCCAGAAGCTTCTCGGAACCTCGATAACCACGTGACCCTCCCCTTGCAAGCCATCATAATGTGCGGGATGCCCGCAGTCGGGAAGACGACGGTCGCGAGACTGATAGCCGAGGAGCTGGGTCTTCCTCTCGTCGGAGGGGGCGACATACTGAAGGAGATAGCCCAGGAGGAAGGGTACAACGCCACCGGAGACGACTGGTGGGACACGGATGAAGGGATGAAGTTCCTCCAGGAGAGGCGTGGCTCCTCCAAATTCGACAAGGAAGTCGACTCCCGGCTCCTCAAGAAGGCCGCCAAGGGCGGCGTCGTGATAACCAGCTACACACTACCGTGGCTCTCCAAGAAGGGACTAAAGGTCTGGCTCGCTGCCACGCCGAACAGCAGGGCCGTGAGGATGGCCAAGCGCGACGCTTCGACTCCGGAGGAGTGCATGAAGATCATCGCGAAGAGGGACAAGGAGAACTTCAGCTTGTACAAGAAACTCTACGACATAGAATTCGGCAGGGACATTTCTCCGTTCCAGCTGGTCGTGGGAACCGACGACATCCCCGCCAAGAAGGTCGCGAAGGAGGTCCTCGGGTACATCTCAGCGATGACCTCTTGACCTCCGGGGAGCTCGTCGTCATCACAGAGGAGACTTCTGACCCGAGACACGGATACGAGCCCGAAAAACGGCCCATCAAGGCCTACCTGAACTACGGTCTCATACCCCTGGACAAGACCCGCGGCCCTACCAGTCACGAAGAGGTTGCGTGGGTGCGCAGGCTCCTCGGTATCGCGAACGCGGGGCACAGCGGGACCCTGGACCCCGGAGTCTCCGGTCTCCTGCCCATCGGACTGGGCAGGGCGACGAAAGCGATCTCGCTCCTGCTTCTCTTCCCCAAGGAGTACGTAGCGGTCATGAGGATACACTCGTCAGTGCCGAGGGACCAGGTCGACCGCGTCGTGCGCGAGTTCACCGCCGAGATCTTCCAGAAGCCTCCACAGCGGTCCTCGGTGAAGCGGCAGGTCAGGAGCAGGACCATCTACGAGATGGAGATACTGGAGCAGGAGGGGAACCTCTTCCTCCTCCGCTGCCTCTGTGAGTCGGGCACCTACATCCGGAAGTTGATCTACGACATGGGGGAGGTGCTAGGCGTCGGCGCCACAATGGTAGAGCTACGCCGGACCAAGGTCGGCCCGCTGAGCGAGAGTCAGGGACTCGTGACTCTCCACGACCTGAACGACGCCGTTTTCCGTATGAAGAACGGGGACGAGACAAGGATAAGGGCCGTCGTCAGGCCCATCGAGAGCTGTCTAGAGGGCATCAAGAAGGTCGTGGTCAAGGACGCCGCAATCGACGCCGTCTGCCACGGCGCGATGCTGGCCGTGCCAGGGGTGGTCTCCCTCTCGTCAGACATTTCGAAGGACGAGAAGGTGGTCCTGCTGTCCGGCAAGGGCGAGCTCGTTGGACTGGGCAGGGCGGCGATGAGCACCGAGGAGGTCGTCAACAGCAAAAAGGGGATAGCGTTCCCGGTAAACCGGGTCATCATGGAGCAGGGGACCTATCCGAAGCTCTGGAAGACCGCAGGGAGAGAGTCGAAGGAAGGGACGGGACCTACGCCCGCATCCCGGTGAAGCCCTTCAGTACGAGGTTCGCTAACCTGTACGAGTTGAGCTTGAGAATCAGCGCGCCGAGCACGATGAGCGAGCCCAGTTCTAGAAAAGCAAATTGAAGAGAGAGACCTACTGTGAAGAAGGTCGGGAGGAAGAGCTGTCTACTCAGTCCGACGGAGACGAGAAGGAAAGAGAGGCTTGAGGTGAACCTTCTGTACCTCATGAGAACGAGGTCCTTCCACTCGTCGACCTGCTTCATGGCGGTCGAGGTTTTGATTCGCACCAGACAGGGTTGCGCCAAACTAGTATTTTAGCGCCACGGGCTCTGCGACTGCATCGGGGATGTCCTGAAAGAGTCGAACGCGCAACTACGGCGGAAGGCGCCGGCGGCAAGATTTGAACTTGCAAGCCCTTTCGGACGGCAGCTTTCCAGGCTGCTGGGTTACCAGGTTACCCATACGCCGGCCGAAAACAGTCCACCAAAGCCAGCGCATATATGACTTGCTGGATTACCGTCGATTTGGAGCAACGCTCATCTAAGCCAGGGCGCAGCGGGCCACATGACCCGCGGCGAGACCTTGGGCGGCCCACCTGAACCCGGCCCGGTCCTTGACGCCACCGCCCCCGTTGAGACGAGAAGGACGGGGCTCCTTCGCAGCCTTCTTGACCTCCTCAAAGCCCATCCGGTGATATGCCTGCTGCTTCTCACCCCAGGCATACCCGAGTATCTCTCCAGCTCGAGCCCTATCGGGATGCTCGTACTGAACCCCGGACAGTTCCTCTTCCAGCTCGCTGCGAACCTGGGGCTCTAAGGGCCCGGAGTCCTCCTCGTCAGGGAGGCTGCGGTACGCTGGAACACGGGATGGGCTACCGTCCTCGTCCTCGGCGCTGCCTACGGAATCGTCGAGGAGGGCCTGGGACTTGGCACCCTCTTCTATCCCAAGGCGGGCCCTGTCGGGGAGTTCGGATACTACGGCCACTGGCTCGGAGTGAGCTGGATATGGTCTGCCATCGTGCTCCCCGTGCACATGCTCTTTAGCATCTCATTGCCGATTCTCCTCCTCGGGCTCGCGCTGCCAGCCACGCGAGGGACGGGCTTCTTGCCCCTGAGAAAAGTCTGGGTGGCCCTCGCGGTCCTTGTCTTCGACGTTTCCCTGCTCTTCACGTTCGTCCTGACCGGCGAACGCTTCTGGATGGGCTATCCCGTGCTCGCAGGCTCGTTGGTGGCGGTCGGAGCCCTCGTCCTCCTTGCGAGGTCGATGCCACCGGGCCCCTTCTCGCGTACGACTTTGCCACAGAAGAGGCCCCGCACCATGGCGCTTCTCGGGCTCATGTTCTACCCGAGCGTCCTCTTCGCGACCTCGCTGGCGGTGACCCTGCACATCCCGCCGGCGGTCGACTTCGTGCTTGTCCTTCTCGTCCAGGCGCTCTTCCTGGCCTTCGTGCTCAGGGTGGGCGGCTCGACTAACAACGGGCCGCAGTTGATGGCGCTGGCGTTCGGGCTTATCCTGCCGATCACCGCCATAGGCCTCATCGCGACAGTCCGCTTCCCATTGGTTCTCGTGGCCGACCTCGCCATGGCGCTCTTCTTCCGCAAGCTCTGGAGGAGGTACCGCGTACCCGTCGGGCACCCCACGGAGCCCGCGATTTCGACTCCAGGCGGCAAAGGTTTATCCCAAATCGGGTGATGCTTCTCCTGAATGCCCGGGACGGTCGACGCTCACATACATCTCTCCGAGAACCCTCAGGACCAGCTCATCCCCTACGCCACCCTCAACGGTCTCAGGTACGACCTGGATGAGCTTCTCGAGCTGATGAAATCTAACGCCATCTCGAGGGGCCTTCTCCTCAGCCCTCCTCTTCGCGGCGGGATACCGCTTCCGAACGAGAAGGTGCTCGAGCTGTGCCGCCGGAGCGGGAGGGTCCTTTCCCCCATCTTTACGGTCGAACCCGACCCACAGGACGTCGGTAGGGCGGTGGAGCTGGCTAGGAGGAACGCCGAAGTGCGAGGCTTCAAGGTAAGGCTGGGCTACCTTAAGGTCTTCGCGGACGACGAGGTCCTGGACCCGCTCTACGGCTACGCGGAGTCGGAGGGCCTGCCGGTCATGTTCCACACCGGTGACACCGCCACCCCGAACGGGAGCCTGGAACACGCCCACCCGCTCACGATAGACCGGCTCGCGAACGTTAGGCCGGGACTGAAGATTGTTATCTGTCACTTCGGCAATCCGTGGATACAGGACGCCGGTGAGCTGGTCTACAAGCACCCTAACGTGTACGCGGACATCTCGGGCCTGGTCGTCGGTGGGAGCAAGTACCTCGAGGGTTACATGGACTCTCTCGCAGACCAGCTTACGCGGGCGATCTATTACGCCGGCGGCGCCGAGAAGGTGATCTTCGGGACGGACTATCCCGTCTCCACGCCGAAGCTATCCCTCGAGCTGGTCCGGAGACTCAGGGTCGATGAGGCTGACAGGTCGGCGATCCTCTCCAACAACGCCAGGAGGGTGTTCAATCTCTGAGCGAAGCCGACCTGGCCGAGATAAGGGATGTCCCCCCGCCCGAGAGACCTGCCCTGAACGGCGTGCTCCAGGGGAGCTTCACGGGAGTCTATCTCAGACACGCACGGAGGACGGTGGGCGAGGTGCAGACGGTTAGGGCCGCGTACATCGGCGGCGAGCCGGTCGGTCTCTCGATGCTCAAGACCATGGAGAGGGGGGCGGGCTACGTCTACTATGTAGCCGTCGCGTCGGCTCACCGCCGCAGGGGTGTAGGCTCACGACTCCTGCGCGACGCGGTATCGTACCTCAGGTCAGTGGGCGCGAGGGAAGTTTACGCGAGCGTCGGAGAGGACAACGCAGAGTCTAACGCCCTCTTCAAGGGCCACGGGTTCAGGAAGACGAGCTTCGGGGAGGTCTCCCGTAAGTACGGGATGATCAGGGCGGTGAGCATGTACAGGTCCATGTTCGTGGTCCCCGGGGAGATACTTCTGGTCCTCGACGGGCCGTCCATCTCGGACTTTCCCGTTGGCGAGCCTAAGAGCTAGACTGCCTCGAGGCCTTCTTGGCGATCTCCGACAGCAGCAGGTTGCCGTCCTCGTACTTCAGGTTGAACCTCCATGCGTCTATCGACCACTTCCCAGCCGTCTTGGAAAGGTGGAAGTCGTAGGTACCGACGAACGTGTGCACGTTCTGGCCCGAAGGGTTGGGAAAGTAGTGTGTGGCCGTCGCATAACAGAAAGCAGCCGCCTCTGTTCCTTCGATGCTCACCAACATGTTCCCGACTTGGTGATGGCTCGCTGCCAGTCCCTTCACCCCTGACTCCCATATCTCGGCGATGCGCTTCGGACTCGTCCTCGAAGGCTTGCCGCCTCCGGATGAAGACATGTCAAGAAGGACCTTCAGAGAGAAGCAAGCGGCCACGTCCTTCCACCTCCTTTCATCCCCGCTCACGAAAAGCCTCTTCACGAGGTCCGAGACCTCCTCCCGGTCCGACGATTCCCTTTCTTCACCCATGCAGGGCAGCCCCGACGGCACTTCGATAAACTTTGGCCCGCGGTCTGACGCGGGCCTTGCACTGTGGTTCGATGAAATGTAAGATTGCTTGAAACTCACAGCGTGGGAGCCAGAGGAGTAAACTGCCTCGTCGGGAAGGAACGCCACCGATGACATGCTGGTGATGGAGTCACTGGACGCGATAAAGCGCGCCGTGCCTCAAGTTCTGCATCCTCGCAGAGGACTATTCGTTCGGGCTCG
>CAZAMW010000064.1:0-6145 GCA_964486265.1 uncultured Nitrosopumilales archaeon
TGAGCGTCTACGCGACTGGCTACCTCTACGACGAGGTCACCTACCTGGCACAGCAGGGGGCAGCGTCGCTGGGAGAAGTCGTGGTCGCCGTCGCGGCGATGAGCCTCGCGCTAACCGGGGTGGCCCTGATAGCGTCGCTGCCGGAATCGCTCAGGGTACGATTCAGAAGGCCGAGGAGAGCCCACCGCTTTAAGCCGGTCTACGGCTTCGGAACCGTACTCGCGATAGGTGTGGGTGCCACGCTCGGCTCCCCGCTCTTCATCCTGATTCCTCAGAACATCGTCCAGTACGAGTTTGTCTCGCTGGGGTCGCTTCTGCTCGCCGCCCTGCTCTCGGTCCTCATGGCGAAGGTGTATGCGGACATGTATGCGGAGTCCCTGAAGCGCGGCCTGGAGGCTGTGGGCGGACCCTCCTTCACCAGGGTCGCAGTCGGCGTCAGGAGCGTGAGATACTTCGTAAGCAGGGTCTCGATGTGGGTCGCGAACACGACACTTGCCGCATACTCGAAGATCGTCTTCCTCGTCTTCGACTTTGAATACTTCCCGAACATACTGGCAGGACTCGGGGTCACCGGGCGCGCTGAGGTGGCGATCATCTACGGCATCGCCATATCGCTCATCGTCTGGACGGTCGTCGACTCTCTGTACGAGCAAAAGCTGCTCCGAGTGACGGGTCTGATCCAGATCTTCCTGACATCGGTGTTCGTCATCATACTGGTCTACGAAAGCGCGCTCCTGGGTTCGGTCGGCCACTGGGACCTCGCGGGCCTTCTGCACTACACAGGCGGTACTTCGTGGCCGGTCGCCCTCGTGATCAACACCGGATACCTCTATCTGTTGTTCTTCGGCTTCCAGGAGATCCAGTCTCTGGAAAGGGACGCCACAGCCTCGTCGCCCATCGTCGTCGTCTCCTGGATCAAGAAGGGATACGCTCTATGGAAGGCGGGCTTCCTTGGCCTCGCCATGATACTGACGGTGGTCATCGCCGCGGCGGTCAACGTGCTATACGGCCTCGCCGTGTTCGCCGTGCACCCGGAGTACTCGGCCGTCCTGCAGGCGCAGATCCCGGCCCTGTACCTGACGAGCACGTTCCTCGGCCCCGTCCAGGAGCTGCTCATGGCGGTGGCGTTCCTCATAGCCTCGGTCACGACCTTCGTCCCGGCTTTCTTGGCTGCGACGCGTCACCTTGCGGCACTGGGCGAGGACGGGTACATGCCCCGGTCCCTTGCCAGCGTATCCTGGATCTTCACGCTGGTCTCGATATTCCTTCTTGCCGTTGGGAACCAGAACTTCTTGGTGGACATCACAGATTTCATGGTACTTGCGAGCCTGGGTGTCATCACGCTCTCCGCAGTCTGGCTCAGGAGGTCGCGCGGAGCCGCTTACGGGAGAGCCGACATCCTCCCGGCGGTCGTCGGGGTGAGCTGCTTCATCGCAGGAGGGGCCGTCTACTTCATCAGTTCCTCGGTAGTGGTCTTCGGGGCGCTCGCCATACTCTTCGCGTACCTCGCCTTCGACATACTCGAGCTGGGAGCGCTCGGGGTCCAGCTCTTCCTCTCCGTCCTGAGCCTGGCCTGTCTGCCCCTGCTGGAGCTCTTCCCGCGGGTGGTCCAGGCGAAGGGTCAGTTCCTTTCGCTCCTTCCCATCAGCACTGCTGACGCGCAGGCGGTGCTCTGGGGGATGCTCATCGTAGCCCCGGTCATCCTGCTGTTGAACCTCTACGTCGACGCATCCGTGGTGAACCGCAGGAGCCCGGCCGGAAGCTAGCCTAGCTCCTTGTCTCGCTGAGCCCCAGGGCAGAGGAGAGGGTCGCGCTGGTGGGCCCCAGGAGCTTCAGCCGCTCCAGCGCGAACTTAGGGTCGACCCGCCTGATCTCCTGCATTGACTCCGACTGGCCGAGTATCGTGACCACCCGCTGCATGAACGAGAGGCAGTCGAGCGTCACCAGGACGTCGTTGCCGTCGCACTTCAGCTTGCTGAGCTGGAGCTTGTTCTTCTTGAGCTCGATTATGGCGTCGACCAGCCGTCCCATCGCCTGCTTCACCGAGACAAGGTCTATGTGTTTGCTCAGCGCTGCCTCGCCGGTTACATCGACCTTGTTCCCGCCGGAATAGTATCCGATCGTGACGAACGACTCGGCTCCCGAACGAGAGAACACCATCTCGACCGAGTCCTTCGTCTCGTGGTTGGAGAACGTCGCCGTCAGGTGGCTCTTCGACGCCCTCGCCTTCGAGAGGGCGTACGCGTCGAGCCGCTCAAAGTCGGCCACGGGCTCCTTGCGCAGCCAGGCCTTTCCCAGTCTTACGGGAAGTTTGAGGCCCTTCTGGACGTTGGCGAAGGTTACCTCCCTCCGGAAGAGCTCTGAGCTCGCCGTGTTGAGGAGGAACTCGTACTCTATCTCACCGGAGCAGCGATGCTCGAGGGTAGCAGAGTAGGAACCGTCTGCCAGTTCGAGCGTAATCTCTTCGTCGACCACCGGCAGCGGGGAGGTCGCAAGATAAGACTCGAGGCTCTTCTTCGCCTTGAGCTCCTCGGAGTTTGATTCGGCGGCGAGGTCCTCCAGTGTCGTCTTGAGCTTCGCGCTGACCCGGTCCTTGGTCTGCTGGATCGCCAGCGCGGCGAACTCGCCTATCTTGCCGGAGAGGCTCTTTGCGTCGGCCGCGTCGAGATGAAGCCCGTCGAATGTCTTCGAGATGCGCTCACCGACCTCGTCTAGCTCCTCTACCTGTATGGCAGTTGCAGACTTGGCCTTGCCCTGCTCTTCGACGATGCGCTTCCAGTTCTGCGAGTGCCTAACTGCATCGACCAGTTCTGTGAAGAGCAGCTCCGCGCTTCCCGGAGCGGCGGGTGGGGCGGGTGCTCCTCCCTTCACGCTTCTTGCTGGTGGAGACGACATGGCGAACTATACGGCGCCGCTCCCCGCCGAGATGAAGGAGCGGAGGTGGCGGTTGAACTCTGAAGGATTCTCCATATGAGGGAAGTGCCGCGCACCGGGAATCTTCACGGATTGGCTCTTTGGGATGGCGGCGGCGGTCAGCTCGCCTATCCTCCGGAGCCAGAGCGCGCTATCGCTGCCGTTGACCACGAGCGTCCTCGAAGCTATCTTCGAGGCCTTGTCCTTGAAGGAAGGGAGCCTGGTCCTGAGCTCGGCTATCGTCTTGGCGTTGTCGAGCGTCATGGCCCTCGAGGCGTCGGGCATCGCCTTGAACGCCCCGGGATGGTCCTGGACCCCGTCTACGTTGAGCTCAACCGCCTCCTTGGTCTTCCCGGCGTCGAGCGCGGCGAGGGAAGGCTTCAGGGAACGATTCTGGAAGCGTCTCGCAGATAGAGCGACCGACGGGCTCCGGAGCAGCAAGGAGAAGAGCTGGCCGGAGTTCGTCTCGTCTTCTACCAGGAGCGTCGCGATGGCCGGCTCAACCAGCATCAGAGACCGGACGCACTCAGGGTGGTCTGCGGCGAGGTACGCCGCGACAAAGCCTCCGTAGGAGTGGCCCACCAGGTGGACGGGGGCGATGCTGAGCCGCTCGATCAACGCCCTCAGGTCGGCTGCGTTGTTGGCGATGGTGCTGTCACTGACGTCACCCATCCTGACGTTCGGGTGCGCGTACCTCCTGCTGTAGCAGACCGTCCGGTAGGTTTTCGAGAGCTCGTCGGTCTGCAGGTTCCAGGCGCGATAGTCCGTGGGTATGCCGTGAGAAAATACGACCGGCTCACCGCTGCCTTTCTCCTCGTAGTAGAGCCGGACTCCCTCGAGGTCGAGGATTGGCATCGAGGCTGGCGACCTTCTCCGACCTATAAGCAGTTCTAGGCGGCCATCGCTCCAGGCTGCGCGGCGGCCACCGGATACAAACTCTTTGGCGTTATCATGTAGACGGACACGGCGGCTATCCAGGACAGGACGCTACCCAGGAAGAGCCTTTCGAGCAGGCCGCCGAAGCGCGCATCCGCGTGCGGAACAACAAAGGGGGCGAGAAGCTCGACGAGGCAGAGGAGGACGGCCAGGAGCGAGACGGGCATCGCCAGCCTGCTCGCGCCTTCGAGGGCCCCGACCCTGCGCATCCCGAGCGAGATGGAGAGCGCCCCGAACGCGCCTCCCAGGAAGGCGATTATGGCCACGACCAAGTGGATCGCCCCGTGCCACGAGACGGGCGTCGCCGGCACGTCGGTGGGGAATATCGCGAGGAGCAGGGCTCCTACGGACCAGGCGCCAAAGGCGTAGAACCCGCCGCGGAACCTTGAGAGGTCGGCGCCTGCGAGCCTGACCGAGCCCAGGAGCGCGAACATGAACTCCAGCGACAGAATGCCGCGGTTGAGGAAGTTCAGGGTCATGACGAAGCCGTAGGGACCCACGGCGAGGTCGCTCTCCGCCTGGCTTACCGGGTTGTAGTGCGGAGGGAGGCTCTGGGCTACGATGTCCAGCACGAGGTAGAGGGCGACCCCCGCCAGAGCGACCCGGTAGCGCCTTGCCGATTTTTGCGAGTCACTCATCTTCCATCATGTCCTCTATCCTGTGCCGGGCTTCGTCCAGGACTCTCGCGACCTCTGCGCGCCTCTTGTCGGACATCTCCGGAAGGTAGACCCTGATGGTGCGCTGCAGCCTGTTGGCGCTGCGGAGGATTGGAAATTCTCCCTGTCCCGGTGGAGTCCCTCCGGCGACCTTCATGGCCTCGTTGAGGGAGGCTTCGTTCCCCCTCAGATACCTCTTTCCTGCCGTCGTTATCTTGTAGACCGTCCTGCCATCCGCCTGCTCTCCTTCGACGTAACTTTGGTCCGACAGCCATTGCAGAGTCGGATAGATCACGCCCGGGCTGGGTTCGTAGACGCCCCTGAACATTTTGGATATCTCCTTCGCCGCCTCGTACCCGTGCATCGGCCGTGACTCGAGGGTCTTGAGTATCAAGAGCTTCACGGTCCCCTTCCTCAGGAATCGCCGTATCCTCGCGGCCTTCAGGGAGTACAAGCGTTACGATATATCGTGATATGTCGCTATAGGATAAGCATTTCGGCGCGCGTTGCGGCCCAGCGCACTGGAATGGAACTCGGCAGTTCTGTTCGTGCCGCCGATCACGGAAAAAGCCCGGAGGAGAAAACCTTTGGGGCCGCTGGTTGAAAAGCAAAAATGGACCGGGAGGGATTTGAACCCTCGACCTTGGGAGGCGCTTCGGCCTTCTCCCGCGTGCAAGGCGGGCGTTCGTACCGCTGAACTACCGGCCCATGGGCCGCCTCAAGTTTGTGATTGTAATAAGACTGTTGAAGCGACCATTCAGAACATCGACCGCCCTCCGGAAACGACGAGGGTCTCGCCTGTCACGAAGTCCGAGTCGTCCGATGCGAGGAAAAGGACCGCGTCGGCCACCTCCTCGGGTCTACCGAGCCTACCGAGAGGTGTTTCTGATATTCTGGCGGTCCTGGCAGCGTCGCTCATCTGGCGCAGCATGTCAGTCTCGGTCGCCCCCGGGCAGACGACGTTGACGTTTATTGTGGGCGCCAGGTTTAGTGCGAGCGCCTTCGTAAGCCCGACCACCCCAGCCTTCGACGCAGCATAGTCCGGGATCTCCAGCGCTGAGGGAGGCGCGTTAAGCCCGGATATGGATGAGACGTTCACTATCTTCCCGCGCTTTTGCTGAATCATGACCGGAGCGACAGCCTTGGAGCACAGATAGACGCTCTTCAGGTTCACGTCCATGGTCCTGTCCCACTCTTCCTCAACCGACTCGAGGATCTTTTTCCTGAAGATTATTCCGGCGTTGTTTACCAGGATATCTATGCGCCCGAATTTGGCGATCGTGGCGTCGACGAGCGATTTCACGTCTTTGGAGTTCGACACGTCGGCCTTGACGGCCAACGACTCACCGCCGTGCCGGGCAACCTCCCGCTGAAGCTCCTCGGCTTCTTTCGCCGAGCTGTTGTAGTTGATTACTACCTTGGCGCCTTCCTCTGAGAATCTCTTCGCTATCGCGCGCCCTATCCCTCTCGAAGCTCCCGTGACTATAGCCACTTTCCCGCCCAGTTTCCCGTCTCCTGTGCTCAAGCATCGCGACCACGGACGCCCGGATTAATAATGTCTCGTCGTGAGTCTCCGAATCGTTATAACCACAAATGTGACCGGAGAGCGATGCGGGCCGGTAGCTCAGCTTGGCTAGAGC
>CAZAMW010000064.1:6155-7741 GCA_964486265.1 uncultured Nitrosopumilales archaeon
GGATTCCGACCTTTCGGGAGGTGCCAACGACTCTTGAGGAGGCTCAGCCTAGCGAAATCGCCCTACTATCACTATCTCGAGAAGGACGACAACTTCCGCCGATGGGTCGAGTCTCTCGAGAGAGTGTCGATAACCACCGCGGCCGTCTGCTTCAGGAGGATCGGTTCCTCTCCTCGAAGCTGAAGGTCGAGCCGGAGCAGATCGCAGCAATGAACATCCGGGAGGCGAGAGGGACTTCATCCATGACACCATCTCCTACCTTGAGAAGTCAGGGAATGTGGGCTCCTCCATCGAGAGCTACATCAAGGCCGTCAAAAGTTGGCTGGAACGACATCGAGCTGCCGAAGAAGGTGAGGATCTACGGGGCCGACGAGACCTCCACCATTGAAAACGAGGTCACCCCCGTCATTCACGAAGACCACTTTGCGGAGAGGGACCTTGGCGTCCTGGAAGCCCGTTACGTTCTTGTCGTTGAACCCAAAGTTGCCCGTCGCGCACCAGTACATCCGGTAGGCTCTCACACGGTCCTTCAACACGCCGTCAGACCCACCCCCGGGGTAGGTGACGCACCATCGGCCCATCTCATCTGCCTGAGCGTGGAGGTGAACTCCTCCTCGCGAGGCATGAACGAATCGATGCCCATTGCACAAAGACAGAGAAAGAACCGCTCAGTGAGCGCCTGCGAGAAGATACCCCGACCAAAAAATAAGACCTATTAGCGAGTCACGTGAACAACAGCCTCGTACCGGAGTGAACTCGTCAGAAAAGAGCAACCCACGGCGATCCTTAAGGCCGATAGGGGCGGCCATCGCAGTCGCGTGTCTTTTCCTTGTGATTCTCGCCTCGTCTAGCGCACCGGCGGGAGCCGAGGCTCTTGGCGCGTGGAACCAGACCACCAGCTATCCAATCCAGCCCGCCTCAGGGACGTCATGCGTTGTAAACTCGGGCTACGTGTACTGTGTAGGCAGCTCCGGAAGCGTTACCTACTACGCGCCGGTGTCGAGCTCTGGGATAGGAGCCTGGACCCAGACCACAGCCTATCCCGTGACTGTCGCTTTTACAAACTGCGCGGTATACTCAGGGGACATCTATTGCTTCGGAGGCCAATCTGGAGGCGGTGATATTGCGTCCGTCTACTATGCACCACTCTCCTCGACGGGCATCGGGACGTGGAACCAGGCAACCAGTCTCCCGGCTGCCTCCGACGACTACAGCTGCGTAGTATCCGGTAGCTACGCCTACTGTGTTGGAGCAAAGCAGAGTTACAGTGGGACTTTGGGCGCGTCGGCGCACACCTACTATGGGGCCATCAGTGGCGGAACGATCTCCTGGACTTCCGGAAACAACTATCCCTCTCCGGTCGACGCTCAGTCGTGCGCGGTCTACAATGGATACATCTATTGCGTTGGGAACATTGCCGGCTTTGTGAGCCCGCCCACCGTCGACGCGACCGATCGCGCGGTGTACTCGGCGAGCCTCTCCAGCTCGGGCTTTGGTACGTGGCAGAACGAGACGGTCAACTCCCCCTATCCGCAAGCGGTAGACTACGCCTCTTGCATAGCCAATTCCGGTTATATCTATTGCAA
>CAZAMW010000065.1:0-7686 GCA_964486265.1 uncultured Nitrosopumilales archaeon
TGACTGAGGCGTTCCGACGCATGGAGGCGAAGCGCCCCTTCGCTTCGCAGCTAGTCCCCCCCGAGATGAGGGAGGCGATGATGGAGAGGATATTCGAGATGAGTGGGGGTCGGCAGGTGCAGAGGCGTGTCGTCGAAGACCTCGCCGTGTGGAGGGCGGACGCCCTTCAGACGATCAGGTAGGGACTACTGCCAGTTCGGGAAGGCCGACGCGTTCGCGTCCAGGATGCTTCTGACCAGGCCTCTGCGGACCTGAAGGAAACTCTCCAGGCAAGAACGCTCCTCATCGGAGACCACCCAGCTCCCCGGTACAGCGGATACGGCCTCGTGGATGTCAGAATCTCCGCATCCTTCAATCCGGTCAAGGGTCAGCGAGAAGGCCCCTGCGCCTCTCACCAGCTCTGCTATTATCGGGTGGACGGGCATCAGGACGCGTAGGGACGTGCCCTGCTCCACTGAGTCAGCGGTCCACGCCGGGCCGGTGAAACAATGACTGAAGTCGACCATCGAGTATCTGAAACCTCCCGCTACAGGATAGATGAGATGGTTGTCGTCCCGGTCCCGGTCCTTGGTCAGCACCCAGTTGTCATGGCAGACCGTGGCCAGCAGAGCCTCGGGGTTCAGGAGGAACTCACCCGGGTTGAGCTGTCTTCGCCAAACTGGTTCATGCCCAGGGCGCCGGATATGAGCTCCGAGCCATGATGTATCCCCGGCGAGACCGGGCCCGATGCCACATGTGGGAGCCCTGCGGCGAACTGCTCGGTGACCTCGACGAAGACGCTCTCGGGCGCCGGAAGGCCGACAGAACGGGCGAGCGTCTGACCAACCAGTTCGTTTACAGCCGCCCTGTCCCGGCCAGCGAACTTCATCACGTACGTCTTGTCGTCGGCGCCCTCAACGATACGCGGGCCGGTCGCCCCCTTGAGTATGCCGAGGTCCGTGACCGCCCTCACCGACCTTATCTTCATGGACGACCCATTCCGGTCTCGCCGAGCCTTTCACACTCTTAAGCCTGACGAGCCGGCCTGGGTCGAGACCAAGCGTGCCGAGTCCGTTAAATCTCAGAGGTCTGGAGCCCAAGCCGAGCTAGTATGGATGATTTCGCTCTGCAGGCAACGTCTCTGTCCAAGTCTTTCGGTCCCACAAGGGCCGTCGATGGGATCAGCATTGCCATGAAAAAGGGCGAGATACTCGGGCTTCTCGGCCCGAACGGCTCGGGAAAGTCGACGACGATGAAGCTCATACTGGGCATCCTGAAGCCGGACTCAGGTTCGATAGTGGTGGGTGGGATCGAGGTGACAAAGGACCCGGTCGGCGTGAAGAAGATAGTGGGATACGTGCCCGAGACGCCTCAGACGTACGAGTTCCTCACGGGTCTGGAGTACCTGGACTTCATAGCAGACATGTATGGCATCCCCCACGAGGAGAGGAAAGCGAGAATCTCGCAGTTCTTGGAGGGCCTCCAGATGGCGGGCCACGAGAACGAGATGATCGGAGGATACTCACAGGGGATGAAACAGAAGATCGCGATTATAGCCGCGCTGATGCACAGACCCAAGATACTTGTGATGGACGAGGCCCTGAACGGCCTCGACCCTCGGTCGGCCAAGCTGGTCAAGGATCTCCTGAGGAACCTGGCCAACGAGGGCATTTCCGTGCTGTTCAGCACCCACGTGCTGGAGATAGCCGAGGCGCTCTGCGACGACGTCGCTATCATGTACCAGGGGAAGGTCGTCGCGAGCGGGACTATGGCCGACCTCCGCTCTCAAGCGGGGCTGCCGGGCTCAACTCTCGAAGAGGTGTTCCTGAAGATAACAGGGACCGGCGAGCTCGACGAGATTGTGAGGGAGCTCAGCAAGTAATGGACCTTCGGAAGATATACGCCATCACGATAGCCCTCTCAAAGTCCCAGCTGAGGACTTCGACGAGCGGAAGGGCAGGGGCGAACATCTTCAGGAGGCCGTCGATAATCCTGATACTCGACCTGGCGGCCTTCGGCGCCTGCGTCTTCTTCGGCTACCTCTTTACCGTGGCTCTGCAGGATTCGTTCCCCGCGGGGGCCGCCTCACCCGATGGCCAGTACTACAACGTGCTCGTGAAGCTCGTGCAAGAAGCGCTCATCTTCATCCCCACTTTCGTGCCCGGCTCGGTGGTCATCGCGGGGGTCTTGTTCGAGCTGAACATTTCTTCCAAGTTCTCTGCCAGCGACACGGTCAACTGGCTGCCCATAACCCAGGCTGAGTATGTGGCGGCATCGGCGCTCTCGGTGGCCTACAACTACTCGCTCGTCCCGGCGGTCTTCCTCGGCATCACGCTTCCGCTAGCGGTCCAGCTCGGCTACGCCCCTCTCTGGGTCGGCGCGCTGCTGCTCAGCGCGATCGGACTCTTCACGGGGGGGACACTCGTCGAGATAATCAGAGCCGCGGTCAACAGAGTGAGCACGCTCGTCGCAGGCCGAGCCCGCAAGGGGGCCTTCGCCCTGAGGCTGCTGCTCTTCGTCGTGATAATCATAGTCATCGACACGTCGTTCAACCCCAACGTGCTCATCCAGGTCGTCAATTCTCTCTCGAGCACGCTCACTCTGGTCCCGTTCGTCCCGATACTGTGGGGGTCGGTCGCCCTGGACGCGGTCTTTGCCGGTGACGCCTTCCGTGCGACGGTGTTCTCTGCGGCGACGGTCCTGTTTACGGCTCTCCTCGTCTGGATTGCGGTGAAGGTGAGGTCGAGATACTGGGCGCCCATGCTAGGAGCGGTGGCGATTTCCACCGCGGAGTACATGCCACGCTCCGGATTTCTGTCTCGGCTGGGCCTGACGAGCGGCGAAGCCGCAATCGTGCGCAAGGACCTCAAGGGGGTGACGCGGAGAAGGGAGCTGATCTCATTCTTCGCCGTCCCGATAATATTCGTGGCCATCTTCCTGATCGACACGCTTACCCCTGGGATCTCGGGTGGAGGCGGTTCCGGTGCGCTGCAGATAGTCACGGACCTCCCGGTCTTCCTCGCTGGCACGATCTTCGCTTTGATGATCTCGTCGATAAGCTTCGGCCAGGAGAGCAAGTCGGTGATGGTCCTGTACTCCATGCCCATCTCGCCTGACCAGATACTGAAGGCCAAGGCGTTTCTCGCGCTCGCTTTCTCGCTCTCTGCGACAACGGCTATCGCGGTGGTATTCTGGATAGTCGGAGGCCAGAGCGCGGTCTTCTTCATCGAGAACCTGGTCATCGCAGCGGCAATCTCCGTCGAGGAGGTGATGGTCGGACTGGGCTTCGGAGCCGCCCACCCGGACTTTCAGGAGCGGCCGAGACCCAGGTTCGTCGACCCGTACTGGCTCATCCTTATGCTCCCGGTGGGCTTTGCCGTGGCCGCCGTCACCGCGGTTCCGATCATACTCAGGGACATATTCGTGGTCGCGTCCGTCTCAGGACCGACCCCGCTCTATCTCTTCCCCGCGGCCATCGCGTTCGCGATTGTAGTCACGGCCTTCGGGTACAGATGGACGCGCAGCAGCGTCAGGAAGCTGATGGCCGAGTACAGGATATAGAGGCTAAGACTTAATGCGCTCCGGACCGGACCGTGATCGTTGAAGGAAGACTCCTTCGGCTACGACACGTTCCTCTCTCCTTTCACCTGGCGGTACGGAAGCAAGGAGATGAGGAACCTCTTCTCGGAGCGGGGGAGGAGAGCCAGCTGGAGGAGCATCTGGCTAGAGCTGGCCAGGGCCGAGCACAGGTCGGGGTTGATATCGAGGTCCGAGCTCAATGCGATAGCTTCTAAGGCCGGCGAAAAGCACGTTGACATCACCAAGGCGCACGAGCTGGAGAGGAAGATCAGGCACGACCTCATGGCGGAGCTTAGGACCTTCGCTGAGCAGGTCGGCAAGGGAGGAGGGAAGCTCCACCTCGGCGCGACTTCGATGGACATCGAGGACAACGCCGACGCGCTGACTTTCAGGAACGCCCTGGGCCTCATACTGACCAGGCTCGTCAACTGCCTACAGGCTTCGAGGGAGAAGGTCGTGAAGTACGAAGGGACAGTCTGCATGGCCTGGACGCACCTGCAGCCCGCTGAGCCAACAACCCTTGGATACAGGTTCGCGAACTACGCTCAGGACCTCCTCGTCGACATCCAGTTCCTGGAGATCGTGCGAGACAATTTCCTTCGGGGCAAGGGGATGAAGGGCGCGGTGGGCACCTCGGCGAGTTTTGGGAAGCTCCTAGGCGGCGACGCGAGGTCGCGGCAGCTCGAAGAGAGGGTCATGGGAGCGCTGGGGCTGGAATTCTTCACGGTCGCGACTCAGACCTACCCGAGGAAGGTCGACTACCTGCTCCTTTCTTGTCTCGCATCGATAGCCGCCTCATGTCACAAGTTCGGGCTCGACCTCCGAGTCCTGCAGTCCCCCGGTTTTGGCGAGATGTCCGAGCCGATGGAGGAGCTGCAGGTAGGGTCGAGCGCCATGCCGTTCAAGAAGAACCCGGTGACAGCGGAGCGGATGTGCTCCCTGTCGAGGTTGGTGGCCGCGTTCCCGTCGGTCGCGTTCTCCAACGCCTCGAACAACATACTCGAGCGCACGCTCGATGACTCTGCCAACAGGAGGGTGGCCATCCCTGAGGCCTTCCTAGCACTCGAGGAGTGCCTGATGATATACGAGAGGCTGATGCGGGGCCTGAGGGTCTACCCTGCGATGATAGAGAAGAACCTCGAAAAGTTCGGGCCCTTCGCCGGCACCGAGGCCGTGATGATGAAGCTGGTCGAGATGGGCGGAGACAGGCAGGAGGTCCACGAGATGATAAGGGTCCAGTCCTTCGCAGCGTGGGAGGATGTGATGAAGGACAAGCCCAACCCTCTCGCAAGGATGCTCACCGAGAAGAAGGAGATAACTTCGAAGCTGAGGCCTGCGGCGGTGAAGAAGCTCCTCGACCCGAGGCGCCACACAGGAGACGCCACGGAGCGTTGCAGGCTCATGGTCAGAGAGGAAATCGACCCAGTGCTCGCGAGGCACAAGAAGCGCGTAGGAATCAAGGGAAGAGTCGAGTACTAGACCAGTCTCACGGAGCCGACCCGCACCCCCCTCCTGCGCGACACAGCACCGATGTCTGAGGCGGCGAAGCCATGCTTCCTGAAGGTTGCGGCTATCTCATCGGCCTGTCCGCGTGGGGCGCACAGGCACAGACCGACGCCCATGTTGAAGGTGCTGAGCATGTCGCGTCCGCTGAGGTGCCCCTCCCGCTGGATCATGCTGAATATCGGGGGGGCGGCGGGGAGTTCGAGGTCGAAACCGAGGTTGCGGCAGCCCACCAGTCTCTCGAGCTTGCTGAAGGAGCCACCAGTTATGTGGCCGACAGCGTGGACCTCGTGCTCCTGTATCGCCTTCAGAGCGGGTTTGACGTAGATCCGCGTCGGGGTCAGCAGCGCCTCTCCCAGCGTCCGTCCGAGCTCTGGGACCTCTTCGTCTAGGGTGTGGTTCTCGAGCAGTACCTTCCTGGCAAGGGTGTAACCGTTTGAGTGCAGGCCAGAGCTGGCCACGCCGATTACCCTGTCACCCTCGGTCAGCCCGGAGCCGTCCAGGACACTGTCGCGGTCGACGATGCCGACACCCATCGAGACAAGGTCGAACCCCTCCACGACGTCTCCCATGATGGCAGTCTCCCCGCCGACGATGGCCGCGGAGGATTCCTTGGCACCTGCCACGAGGCCCTCCATAATCTCGGAGACCATCGTCTCGTCCTCGCGTTCGAGGGCGATGTAGTCCAGAAGAGCGACGGGCTCGCAGCCCAGGCAGATCAGGTCGTTGACCGTCATGGCGACGCAGTCTATCCCCACCGTGTCGTAGCGCCCCATCTGGATGGCGACCAGGACCTTCGTCCCTACGCCGTCCGTGTGCATCGCCAGCGCGCGACCCGAGCCGATGTCGATAAGCCCGGCGTAGTGGCCGATCCCCATCAGGGGCATACCCAGCTTTCCCCTGCGCGCGTCGAAGGTGGACGCGAGCAGTTCAGCGGCGGTCCTCTGCATCTTCTTGACTCGCCTGACGTCCACGCCGGCACGGGCGTAGGCGTTCTTCTTCAAGGTCGAGCCACGCGACTAGAGCTTCTTGCCCGTGAATGTCTCGTAGATGTGGACGTACCTGCCGCTTACCAAGTCGATGAGGTCCTGTGGAAGAAGCGGTGGAGGTGGAGCGGGTCCTCCGGCCTTCCTCGCCTTCTCGAGCTTGTCCTTGTAGCCGACTGAGATGAGCCAGTCACGGACAGGCTGCTTGTCATAGCTGTCCTGCGATTTGCCAGGGGCGTACCTGTCGGTCGGCCACATCCTGAACTCGTCGGGGCCTATCGAGTCGCCGAGAATCACCCTGCCGTCCCTTCTCCCGAACTCCAGTTTGAGGTCGGCGAGGATGAAGCCGGCCGAGGCAGCCCTGCGGTTCATTGTCTCGTAGATGGAGATCGTGGAGTTCTTCACCTCGGCGGTCTCCGTCGCAGTCATGCGACCCTCCCTCACTATCTCCGCCTCGGTTATCGGCTCGTCCTTCACCTCGGACTTGGTGGTCGGGTCGAAGTAGGGTTGCGGCAGCTTGGCGGCGAGCACCCTCTCCACCGGCAGAGACACCTCCCCCTTTGAGAACCTCTCGAAAAGGCTCCCGTAGAGATAACCCCTGACTACGCATTCGACGGGTATCATCTTCATTGTCTTGACGAGCATGCCGTTCGACCCCTCGAGGGCGACCATGTGGTGCGGGACCCCCAGCGTCTCGAACCAGTACGCAGAGAGCTTGTTGAGCACCTCCCCCTTCCGAGGGATCGTCGACGGGAGGACGACGTCGAATGCCGAGACCCTGTCCGTGAAGTAGAAGAGCAGGTGGTCGTCGTCTATCTTGTAGATGTCCTTGACCTTGCCGGACCGGACGAAGGTGCCCCTTGGCTTCATCGCCATGCTTCTCTCATCCTTGTCAACCTCTCCGCGAGTGCAGCGTCCGAGAGGGCGAGCATCTCCGCGGCGAGGATCCCGGCGTTCCGGGCGTTATCGATGCCGACGCAGGCCACCGGAACCCCAGAAGGCATCTGAACTATCGAGAGCAGGGAGTCGAGCCCGTTGAGCTTCGCGGAGACTGGGACTCCGATCACTGGTCTCAGGCCCATCGACGCGACCACTCCGGGAAGGTGCGCGGCGAGACCGGCGACCGCGATGAACACCCTCGCCTCGGACTTACTGACGTACTCCCTGAGTCCATCAGGGTTCCTGTGCGCCGAGAGGAACTTCACCTCGTTCGGCACCCCCAGCTCGGTGAGGACCTTTGCTGCTTCGTCCGTGATGGGCTGGTCGCTCTTGCTTCCAGCCACTATAGCCACGCTTACTCTTTGTGACATCGCAAACCCCCGCTCACGCCGCGCTCCGGCCGAACCTAAGAACCCTTTTGTCGGTCACGAGGATGTCGAGCTTGACGTCATAGGGCTGGTCTGGCACCCGCTCGACCCGCTGAGACTCGAACGCCAGACCTATCGCGAGCGAGCTCCCGCGGGTCGCGAGGGCGCGGTCGAAGTATCCCTTCCCGTAGCCAATCCTGTGACCCCGCGAGTCCCAAGCCAGGAGCGGCACGAGGACCGAGTCTGTCTCGCTGAGGGGAACGGGCCTCGCCCCCCGCTTAGGCTCGAGGACCCCGAAATGTCCCGGCGAGAGGTCGGCCAGGCTTGTGACC
>CAZAMW010000066.1:0-972 GCA_964486265.1 uncultured Nitrosopumilales archaeon
GAATCCCTTGCCCGCCGATACGCCCAGCTCGCCCCTCTTGACCATCTCCTCAAGCAGAGGGTCGGGAGCGTAGTCGAGGCCGTACAGCGCCTGCTTCTTCTTCAGTGATGCCACTATCTTGTCGACCCCCCACTGGTCTGCCATGCGGAGGATCCCCTCGGGAAAACCGAGTCCCAGCTTGACCGCCAGGTCGACGTCCTCCTTCGAGCAGACTCCGTTCCGGACGAGCCACGCCGCTGCGTTGATGGCCACCGAGAAGAAGAGAAGGGGGTCGACGCCCTCTCCGGCCTCCTTGGAGATCTGCGGCCTGACTCCGGACGGCCACCTGTAGAAGCCCTCTCCGGTCTTCTTGCCAAACTTGCCCTGCTCGAACTTCTGCTTGAGGAGTGGCGCACCCAGTACGGAGCTGGGTTCGCGGGACTTCACGGCTTCGGCCGCCTTGTAGAGGACGTCGATTCCGGAGTAGTCGGTGAGCTCGAAGAGGCCCATTGGCAGGCCCACCTTGTACACGGCGGCCGAGTCCACGCCCTCCATCGTCGCCTCGCCGCGTCCGACGACCCAGGCCGCTTCGTTGAGCAGCGGTCCTAGTATCCTGTTGACTATGAAGCCCGGGACGTCCTTGTTGCACATGACGACCTGTTTTCCGAGCGCCCTGGCGAAGGACCGGGCGATGTCCACGGTCTCCTGCGACGTCCTGTCCCCCCTCGTTATCTCGACGAGAGGCATCAGGACAGGGGGATTGAAGAAGTGCAGCCCCACGAACTGCTCCGGCCTGGTCGTCGAGGTGGCGATCTCCGTTATCGGTATCGTGCTCGTGTTCGAAGCGAAGATAGCGTTGTCAGTCATCTTGTCGAGCTTGCCGAATACAGTCCTCTTAAGCGGCAGCTCTTCCGGGACTGCCTCGATTATCAGGTCGGCCGCCGCGACGGCTGAGAGCTCGAGGGTTGGATGGACCCTTGCGAGTATGTCCTT
>CAZAMW010000066.1:982-7678 GCA_964486265.1 uncultured Nitrosopumilales archaeon
CTTGCTCTGTTCTGCAGTGATGTTGCCCTTGTCTGCCAGCTTGGCGACGCTCCAGCGGACCTTCTCCATCCCGGAGTCTAAGAAAGACTGCTGTACGTCGTATACGGTGACGTCGAACCCTGCTAGGCTCGCGGCTTCGGCGATGCCGTGGCCCATGGTGCCGGCGCCCAAGACGCCGACCTTGCTGATCTTGCCGGTCAATCTGAACCACCCCTTCGCCATCCCTGGGGTTAGTAAAGGTGACCTAAGCCACCGCACCGGCACGGACGAGCTTCTCGACCTGACGTGCGTCGTAGCCGAGCTCCCGCAGCACGGCGCCGGTGTGTTCACCCAGCGACGGCGCGGGGCGCTCGTCGGGACGAGACGACAACCTCAGAGGCTGGTTTAGGACACGCCTACCGTGGATGGAGCCCACCGTCCCGGTCTCTCTCGCCCATCCCGCCTCCAGTGCCTCGGGGATGTCGAGGACCGGCGTCACTGCGGTGTCCTTCCCCATCAGGGCGGCGGACCAGGCCCGCCGTGTCCTGGACAAGAAGGCATCCTGCATTGCCTTTCGCAGCGTCAGGCGATCGCGGTCGGTCCCGTCCCTCAGGTGGGACAGGCGGGTGAGGCCCATGGCCCTCATGAGGTTCTTCCACAGGTGCGACTCTATCGCCGCAACCGCTAGGTACTTGCCATCGGACGTCTCGTAGACCGAATAGTAGGGCTCGGAGCCGAAGACCATGCTCTGTCCTCGCGCCGGCGGTTTGTCCGTCGTGAAGTACGATGAGGCTGGGAGCATAAGGAGGGACATGAGCGACTGCACGATGGGGACGTCGATGTAGACGGCGGCCCTGTCGTCGTCCCTCAGAGCGGCGAGTATCCCGATGGTCGCGTACATGGCCGAGACGTAGTCGCCCAGCTGGACCAGGGGAACCCGAGGTCTCCCGGCCGACCCGATGAGGCCGCTCATCGCCTCGAAGTTGAGGTCGTGCGCGGGCATTGAGCTGAGGCGCGAGGCGTGACCGAAAGATGAAATCGAACAGTAGACTATCTTCTTGTTGAGCCTCTTCACTTCTTCGAACGAGAATCCAAGCCTCTCCACGGCTCCAGGCCGGAACCCCTCGATGAAGACGTCAGAGCGTCCTATCAGCTTGCGCAGCACCTCCTTCCCGGCCTCCTTCTTGAGGTCGACGCCGATGCTCCGCTTCCCCCTGTTGACCATCGTGTGGACCAGACTAACCCCGTCCATCATCGGGGGTACACTGCGCACATAGTCGCCTCTGCCGGGCTCCTCGACCTTCACTACCTCCGCCCCGTAGGACGACAGGAGGTAGGTGCAGAAGTCGCCCGGCAGGAGCCTCGTGATGTCGGCGACCCTTATCCCCTTGAGCGGGAGCACGTCGCGGGTACCGACCGGGACGCATAAAACCTAAAAGAAACGCAAAAGAACTCAGCAAAGACGATGAGGTGTACGCCGTCCCAGACAGAGCCCTGGGTAGCTCCGAGGGCAGATGATGAACTCGCGACGATACTGAGTCAATAATCCGAAAGTATTCAAGTGACGGTCGGCAAGACCTTCGAGATGCTCGTAATCAGGGGAGTCAAGGTCCACGATGACACGCACAAGGTGTTGAAGCTCATCAAGGCGCAGAACAGGAACAAGAGCATGGATGAGGTGATTAGAGAACTGGTGAGGAAGGGGACGGGAAGGAGCGTGGAGCAGTATTCGCAGCAGAGGCGGAACACGAAGCTGACCAGCTACCTGAAGTAGTCATAACACAGAAATACGAACGCCGAGCAAGCCGCCCCGCAAATGGCGAAGTACGACGGCATCCTTGAGAAGAGACTGCTCACCGTGACGGAGAAGGAGAACGAACTTACCCTGGTCTTCGAGGACAACCGGTACCTCTTCGTCTCCCTCAAGAACGGGAAACTCTCGCTCGAGAGCGTCCCCGAATAGACCCCAAAAGCCGGCTGCGGCCACGAAGGGCCCTACTGCATCTCGATGTTGTCTTCCTTGATGCCGGACTTGTCCACCGTGAGGATGTCGATGCCGTTGCCACTCATCGAGTCGCGCGCAATAGCGGCCTTGATCGAGGAGAGGAGCAGTTCCCTCGCGTCCTTTGCGGACATCGAGGGGGCGTATCCTTCTTCTAGGACGCCGACCGCCATCTCCGAGCCCGTACCAACAGCCGCGTACTCGTCAGCGATGAGGCTTCCGAGCGGGTCGAGCACCCAGACCTTCGGCTTGCCGTCGACCCCTCCGAGTATCACCTGGGTGATGAAGGGAGCGTACCTCTGCTCGAACATCAGTATGGAGGTTAGCTTTGCGACTGCCCCAGGGCGCAGCGCCCTCTTTACCTCGAGCTCCTTGAGCTTGGTGTAGACGGCCACCTGGCGAACGAGGTTCTGCATGTCGGCCACCATCCCGGCACAGACAGCTCCGGTGTTCTCTGTGACCTTGAAGACCTTCCTGCCGCTCTTGCTGAGCACATAGTTGGAAAGAGTGATTCTCCTCTCTGCACCCATTATTACTCCGTCCTTGTACGTGATGCCCACCGCCGTGGCTCCGGGCACATAAGCGTCGAAAGACAATCTAATCTGAGGACCAGCCGCCCACTACCTTATTAGCTATTTTGCTGTCCTGGCGAGATGGATATCAGGCAGGATTCGTCCTTGGCAGCCACAGAGTACTCCGCGTCAACGAACTGCTTCGCAATGTGGAGGCTGGTCATGAGATGACTGCTGGCCTCCGGTGTCACGAGAGTCGAAGGGCCGTCCGCAATGAAGAGCAGCGGCGAGAGCATGTCGGCGAGATGCGGGTCGACACAGGCCCTCGTCCCGTAGCTCCTAGCGAACCGTACGCCCGTCTCCGAGCCTATCCTAAGCGCGGGCCTTCCCCGGACGCCGATCGAGTCCGCGCCCATCAGGCACGTGCCGCCCACCGAACTTATCAGGATCGAGCAGCCTGGCGAGGAGGACTCCTCAAGGTGGACCGACTCGCTCCCTGCGTGGAGCCCGTTGCGCTCGAGCTGCGAGGAGGCGGAGCTGAGCAGCTGCTCCGCGACCCTCCGTGGCAGCAGCCCGGCTCTGGCAGTGAGCGAGATGGGCGGGTCATCTGTGCGGTCGTCCAGCCTGACCGCCCTTACGCGCTCGCAGGGGTCTATGCGAACCTTGACCCTACCCCCGCCGGCAGGGTAGTAGCCCCTCCGCAAGACCTCTAGCTTGAACGGGATGCCCAGCTTGCGCATGCTCTCTGAGAACACCGTCGAGAAGTAGTCGCACGTCGGGCTCCAGGGGACGTCGGTTCCCCCGACCAGCTCCAGGTCGAGCGACGCGCCCGAGAGGGAGATCGCCGGCACTATGGCCTGAAGCGCCAGGGTCACGCTGGCCGCCGTCCCCGTGTCGACGACCATGGAGCGGTTCTGGACCCTGCCGGGCGTGAAGGTGAACTCCGTCGAGCCGATCTTCGCACCCTCGATGGTTCCCCCGCAGACCTCCGTGAGGATCTTCAGCGTGGTCGCGTGCTGAGGCCGGAGACCAGGGATCCGCCTGCCGGCCCTGACCTTTGTGACCCGGATGGGCCTGTTCAGTATCACCGCGAAGGAGGTGGCCACCCTGACCGCTTGTCCTCCGCCCTCGCCGTAGGAGCCGTCTATCTCAAGAAGATCCAAGACCTAACCCCAGAAAGAAGCGCAATGCGGCGGACCAGACCGAATACGCCTTAAATACTCAACGAAAGCCGCGATGCAAAGAATGCCGAAGAAGGGGGTCGGGCTTTTCGTGGGTAGGTTCCAACCTTTCCACAGCGGTCACCTCGCGGCGGTCAAGCACGCCCTGAAGGAGGTCAACTACCTGTACATCGTCGTCGGCAGTGCGCAGAAGAGCCACGAACGCGACAACCCCTTCACGGCTGGCGAGAGGATAATGATGATCAAGGCCGCACTGGACGAGGCGGGCGTTGATGCGCGCATGTGGATGCTCATCCCGGTCCAAGACGCAGACTCGCATTCGGTGTGGGTGGCGACTCTGAGGTCGACGGTCCCGAAGTTCGACAAGGTCTTCTCCAACGACACCCTGACCATCAGGCTGCTCAAGGAAGAGGGGATAGACGTCGAACCCATACCGTATCTCAACAGGCAGGAATACTCGGCGACCAACGTAAGGACCAGGATACTGGAGCGCAGGGACTGGGAGAAGCTCGTCCCGCCGGCCGTCGCGAGGCTGGTCAAGGAGCTCGACGGCGTGGGCCGGGTCCGGAGCATGATAACGAAGGACCAGGAGGCCCGCTGAGATGGACTACCCGCCGAACAAGCTGCTCATGATCCCTGGTCCGACGAACGTCCCCGACAGGGTCAAGCACGCGATGATAAGGTCGATGGTTAACCACCGGAGCGAGACATTCACCAGGGTGCTCAGGTCGGTCACGGAAAAGTCCAGGCCGCTCTTCCAGACCGAGAGGGACCCGCTCGTCCTCACGGCCTCGGGGACGGGAGGGATGGAAGCCGCCGTATGGAACATCATTCGTCCTGGCGACAGGGTCGTGGTGCCGGTGGCCGGCGAGTTCGGCTCGCGTCTCGCAGAGGTCATAGAGCTGGCGGGTGCGGAGACCACCAGGGTGACCTCCGAACCGGGGACGGTCCCCTCCCTGGAGTCGGTGGAGGAGGCGGTGCGAAAGGTCCGCGGTCTGAAGGCGGTGTACGTCGTGCACAACGAGACCAGCGCGGGGACCAGCGTGCCGTACATAGAACGGCTTGCGAAGGCAGCGGCTGACGCCGGAGCGTTCTTCGTGGTCGACGCGATATCGAGCCTTGGCGGCTACGCCCTTCCCGTGGACAGATGGGGCATCGACATTTGCGTGACCGGGAGCCAAAAATGCCTTGCCGCTCCTCCCGGCCTGGCGCTGCTCTCGGTCAGCAAGAAGGCGGCCGACTTCATAAGGGGCAACCCCCCCAGAGTCAGGTACTTCGACCTCGGAAGACAGATCGACTTCCTCGCCCACGGTGAGACCCCCTTCACTCCCGCCATTCCGCTCTACTATGCGCTCGACGAGGCGCTGAGCTGGCTCATCGAGGAAGGACTCGAAGAGCGGGTCGAGAGGCACGCACGCCACGCCAAGAGTCTCTACTCGCTCCTGGGCGCGATGGGGGTCAGACTCCTCGCTGACGAGAGGGTCAGGTCGAACACCGTCGTGGCAGCTTGCTACCCGCAGGGCGTAGACGACAAGGTCTTCAGGCAGAAGTTGAACGAGGAACAGGACATAGTCATCGGCGCCGGCGTAGGGAACCTGAAGGGCAAGGTCTTCAGGGTCGGTTGCATGGGAGACATCAGCGCGTCTCACGTCAACAGGACCGCTGCCGCCATGGCGCTCACGTTCCAGAAGATGGGCCATCCCGTCGACCTGAAGGCGGTCTCGTCGGTCCTCGCCTCTTAGGTGCGTCCGTCACGCGAGGGTTAAGCATTTAAAGCAAGTCCGAAGCACGGTCTGCTCCTAAAGCAATGTCGTTCGAGAAAGGAACCCTGCTCTACGTCAACTACACGGCCAAGGTCAAGGACACCGGGGAGGCCATCGAGAGTACCGTGGAGGATGAAGCTAAGAAGCTCAACATCTATGACCCCGAAAGAAGATATGAGGCAAGGCTCGTCTCCGTGGGAGAGGACTGGGTACTCAAGGGGCTGGACGAAGAGATCGCAAAGATGGAGGCGGGGGAGCGCAAGACGGTGGAACTCTCGCCGGAGAAGGCGTGGGGAGAGAGGGACCCGACGCTCCTTAGAATGATTCCCATCAGGAAGTTCGGCGAGAAGGCCGACGAACTCAGGGTGGGAGACGTAGTGGAGGTCGACAACCGACTCGGGGTGGTCAGGTTCATAGGCTCGGGAAGAACGCAGGTAGACTTCAACCACAGACTGGCCGGGAAGACCCTGGTCTACGACGTGGAGGTAGTCAGCAAGGTCGAGACGGACGAGCAGAAGGTCCGGTCGCTTATCAAGAGGAGGTTCCCAGGAGAGCTCGGCGACAAGATAGAGTTCTCGCAGAGAGCCAGCGAAGTCACCGCGGAGATCCCGGAAGAGGCGTTCATGGTCGAGGGGCTCCAGGTCATAAAGCGCGGCATCTCCAACGACATCATCCACTTCATCCCGACGGTCAAGAAGGTCACGTTCAAGGAGGTCTATGCGAATAAGGACGCCAAGGCGACCCCAGAGGAAAAGGCCGAGGACGCGGCCAAGCCGAAGGAAGAGCCCGCCGCCGAGACCGAAGTCGAGCAGAAAGCCTAGATTACTCCGGCCGTCTTGGCGACCTCTCTGGCCCTTCGCCCGTCCAGCTTGAGCTTGGACAGTATCGTGTAGCGGTCGGGGCGTATCGCCTCCGACCCGACAAGGGCCTCTACCACTTCGTCGTCGGTGATTTCGAGCTCCTTCGCGGTCGTCGGAGCGCCCACATCCTTGAGCGCCTTTTTCACGGAGCGCCAGTCCAGACCCTGCATCTCGGCCGACAGGATGGTGCCTATCCCGCACTTCTCGCCGTGAAGCCCCTTACCGGGGCAGATCACATCGAGCGCGTGGCTGAAAAGGTGCTCGGAGCCGCTGCAGGGACGGCTGCTACCAGCGATTCCGGCGGCGACCCCCGTGCTTATGAGCGCCTCCACGAGGTCGCGGACGGCCGACTTGTCGGCGCGTCCCATCCTCTTCGAGTTGTCGATGACCAGCCGCGCG
>CAZAMW010000067.1:0-7383 GCA_964486265.1 uncultured Nitrosopumilales archaeon
CAGGAGGAAGGTCGCTGTGTCGTTCTCCGGGGGCCTCGACAGTTCCCTCATAGCGCTCCGCGCCGCTCGGCATACGGAGGTCGTCCTCTGCAGCGCTTACGTCGCAGGTTCGAGGGACCAGTCCCATGCAAGGTCGGCGGCTGACTCTCTTGGGCTGGAGCTGGTCGCTGTGGAGGTCGACGGCGCCGCTGTCGCACGCGAGCTGCGCGAAATGAGCCTCCGATGGACAAGGCGCTTTGGTGTATCTACTCTGCGAGCGCGAGGGCGAGCGCCGAGAGCGGTGCCGAGCTCATCCTGCTCGGCCAGCTGGCGGACGAACTCTTCGGCGGATACATGAAGTATGCCAGGGCGGCAACGGAGAGCGAGAACGCGGCGGAGATGATGAGGCTCGACGTCGTAAAGAGCGGCCAGAGGGCGTTCGTCCGGGACGAACAGGCCTGCGCCCGATTCACGGAGGCGCGTTTCCCGTTCGCCGACGACTCGCTCGCGTCCTTCGCCCTCGGCATGCCGCTGGAACTCAAGGTGATGGGTGGCGAGAGAAAGGTCGCCCTCCGCAGAGCGGCGTCGCTTCTCGGTCTTCCCGAGGCACTGGCGGCAGCCCCGAAGAAGGCGGCGCAGTACAGTTCCGGCGTGGCCAAGCTTTTGTCGGCGTAAAGCATCTAGGAGAGCCCGTCGTGACCGACACCTATCTTCCGTCGCAGGACAGTTCGACCCTCGCCCGGGCGCTCCGTGACTATTCCGGGGAGAGATGCCTGGAGATTGGGTTCGGGAGCGGAGCCGTCCTGGCGGCGCTCGTCCCGAGGTTCGGGACCGTGGTCGGAACGGACATCGTATCCGTCGAGCAGGCCGTCTCTGCCAAAGGTGATGCCGAGGTGGTGGTCTGCGACAGGGCGACCTGCTTCAAACCTGGATGCTTCGACGTGGTCGCGTTCAATCCTCCCTACCTGCCCTCTGACGGGATCGGAGACAGGACGGTCGACGGCGGAGCCGGCGGGATAAGCGTCCCGATAGCATTCCTCGAAGAAGCACTGCGCGTGCTGAAGCCCGACGGTTCGGTCGTGCTGCTGCTCTCCAGCGAGTCTGACGTCGACGGCTTCGTGCGCGTCTGCGCTGAGAAGGGGCTGCGCGTCTTCGAGAAGGCGAGGACGGAGCTCTTCTTCGAGAGCCTGTTCGTCTTCGAGGTCAAGCAGGTCCGGTGAGGGTAGACGCCCTACTTCAGGCCAATGCTCGTGATGAGGTATCCTGAATTGGCATCGAACGCGAGCGCGATCCTCTCGCCCTTGTGGTCGTACCTCGCGAACCAGATGGGTGCGTGGAGCAGCTCCGCATCACCGAGGTCCATGTCGGTGTGCATCTGCTGTATCATGTGATACTTTTCGTGGGCCTTCTGGGACTGCGCCTGGTCGACGAACGTCTTGGCCTGGTTCTTGGCGTCGTCCTCGCCGACGTCCCCGTTCAGTATGGGGATCCCCTTGGGAATCTTGGAGACATCGAAGAGAGTCCTGTCCGTCAGGTTGAAGACGTAGTCCTTCGGCTGGTATTCTGTCAGGGCCTTCAGCGCCACGACGGGGAAGTTGTAGTTGTTGTCCATCTCCTCCGCCTTCCTGGCGCCGCCACCTCCGTAGCCACCCATGAACATGCCGAGCTTCGCCGCTCCGAACCCAAAGTGGAGACGCGGAGAGCTCCACGACCTGCGCGGTCCGAAACCACCACCGCCTCCAAAGCCACCACCCAGCCCCCCAAGAACCACGCCAAACAGCGCGGCCGTTGTCGCGGTCTGCGCAGTCTGCTGTAGCATGTCTACTGCGACTATCGAGGTCCGGGCCGACACCGGGACTATCCAGTACGGTACCATCGAGAGGGTCATCTCCTGGAGAGTGGACTCCTCCTGAAGGTGCCTGTGAAGGAAACCTCTGTCCATGAGGTCGTGAATCTTGGCCATCATCGGGTCCTTCTCGCCGAACTTGATCGGGAGCATAGTCGACTTTTGGATGCCGGTCCACCCTTGGGTTCCGAGAGTGACTCCGCTGCCACAGTACTCGCAGGTGATCACCATCTCTCCGAACTTTGGTGATATTGGCGCGCCGCAGTTGGGGCACTTAAGCGAGGTCGCGCCGGTCGGCGCGATGACCGGGGCCTTTGTAGCCGTCTGGCTCTGTGACTGAGCTGAAGTACCCAGACTCGCTCCGCACTTCATGCAGAAAGCTGCGCCGTCAGGGTTCTGGTTGCCGCACTTTGGACAGTACAATCAGGTCACTCTACAGGGGCTTGCCACAGTTCGGGCAGAACTTCTGGTTCGCAGACACTGCTGCACCGCAGTTGGGACATGCCTTCTGGGTCGCCTGAGGGGCAGCCGTCGGCTGGGCAACAGCTGCACCGCAGTTGGGACAGAACTTGGCGCCCATCTGGAGAGGGCTCCCGCACTGCGCGCAGGTTTGAACCTGCGACTGGGCCCTCGGGGGGGCCGCCTGCTGCAGAGAGGCTCCGCAGTTAGGGCAGAAGGTACTGTTCGCAGCGATGATCGACCCGCAGTTGGGGCACGACCTGTTCTGTTGCGCGCCACCGGCCATCCCCTGCATCATCTGCCCTCCAAAGGCGTAACCCATCCCGGCACCCGCCCCGATACCGACCCCGAGACCGGCACCCACGCCCGCGGTGCCTGACTGGTTGTTGGCGGCGTCTACCATGGCCTGTCCCGCCTGGTACTGCATGTAGTTGACGCCGAGGACCTGAATCTGCGACCTCGTGTCAATCGCCTTCTGTACCTCGTCTGGTAGGCTGATGGTGAGGCCTGAAATCTTGTTTATCTCGATCCCGTACTGCCCGACGTTGTCAGGCGCGCTCGCGAGCACAGCCTGCTCGATGTTGGTGAGGCTAGCTGCCAGGTCGGTGACCTTCATCCCTTGACCCTTCATCTTTCCGAGGGCGTTGTAGACGAGGATGACCATCTGCTCCTTCAGCCTGGACTCGACGTCGTCCGAGGTCTCCGCAGCGAAAGTTCCGACGAACTGGTTGATGAAGTTCTCGGGAGAGGAGACCTTCCACCTGTACTCGCCGTACACCCTGAGGTTCACGAGCCCGAAGGTCGGGTCGGTGAACTGGTAGGGCTGGGTGCTTCCGAACTTCCCGTCGAGGTACCTCTTCTGGAGGTAATAGACCTCCGCCTGCTGCTGGACCCCGGTGAAGAACTTGAGCAGGTTGCCGACGATGGGCGCATTGAAGTCGGTGAGGGCATACCTGTTGGGCTGGTCGAAATAGGTCAGGACCTTTCCGTCCCGATAGAAGACGGCAATCTCGTCCTCGCGGACGACGATGTTGTCGTTGAGCCTGATGTTCCTCGGTACCTTCCACATGACGTTGTCCTGCTTGTACTGGTCCTCCCAGTTGATCGTTATCGAACCCAGAACGCTTCCTCCGGTAGCGGGAATGTTACCACCCGAACCGGAGTTCCGGCTACCGAATAGACCACACATGACTAGTTCACTGCCCCTTGACCAATATATTCTCTACGGCTTCCATGCGGGTTGACCACTGCGATTTGAAGTCCGCTAGAGCGGAGCTCACGGCCGAGACCGTAGTCTGTATGGAGCTAGCAGCGGTCGGGTCGTAGATCAGGTTCTGCGGTGAGGTGGCGCTGTAAAGCTGGAACGCCGAGTTGACGAAATTGTAGTCATACTCGTAGAGCTTGTTGAGCCTGTCGGCGTTTACACTGATGTTTGCCACGAACCCGGAGTAGCCCTGCTGCGCGTGCCTTACCTCCCCGCTGATCTGCTGCACCTGAAAGATGAGCGAACCCACGGGGGTGAGGTTCGTGAAGTCACCGGCATTGACCATCTGCTTGCGCAGGTTCTCGAGGTTCGCTTTTGTCTGGTCGAGCTTGTCGGCCACTTGATTCCGCAGCATATCGTCCGCGACGCGGATGTCTTCCTGAGTCCTGTAGGTCCTGAGACCAGGAATTAGGAGCTCGAGCTTCTTCTGGAAGCCGCGGCTCGAGTCTACTTGCTGTCTGATGTCCGGATTATCTTGTGACATGGTCATCAACTTCTGGAGGTGAAAAAACCCCGTGGTGCTGATATTTAAGGCGTACAGCCCCTCATCTTCGGGTCGCTCGAACTCGCCGGTCCGCGGTAGCCGTGGCAGAGTGCAGTCAAGGCGAACCGGGGCACGGACGCATCCGGAAGACGGAGTTGCAGCTATCGACGGCCAGTCGACCGGAAAGCGCTCGCGCAATCGAGGCCGGCAACGAGTATCGTTCTCAACTGCACAAACCTAATATCGCATGACAAAGGCGCAGTTCAGTCACAGGCGTATGCAAGTTGGATAAGAGAAATGGCACGACGAACCAAGACTGGTGGCCGAATGAGCTGAGGCTCGATATGCTGCACCGGCACTCCGAGTCCAACCCGATGGGCGGGGGTTCCAGTTACGCTAAAGAGTTCAAGAGCCTCGACTTGCAGGCCGTAAAAAGGGACCTTAGCGAACTGATGACCAAGTCGCAGGACTGGTGGCCGGCGGACTTCGGCAACTATGGACCGCTGTTCATTCGAATGGCTTGGCACAGCGCGGGCACCTACCGCATAGGCGACGGCCGCGGGGGCGGAGGGTCGGGCAACCAACGCTTCGCGCCCATCAACAGCTGGCCCGACAATGCGAACCTCGACAAGGCTCGCCGGCTGCTCTGGCCTGTCAAGAAGAAGTACGGCCGGAAGATTTCTTGGGCCGACCTGATGATCCTCGCAGGCAACGTCGCCCTGGAATCGATGGGCTCCAAGACCTTCGGCTTCGGCGGAGGGCGCGAAGATATCTGGGAGCCCGATAACACTTACTGGGGAAGCGAGAGGGAGTGGCTTGGCGACAAGCGCTACACCGGAGACAGGGAGCTGGAGAACCCTCTCGCGGCCGTGCAGATGGGATTGATCTACGTGAACCCAGAGGGGCCAAACCGCAATCCTGATCCGCTTGCGGCCGCAAAGGACATTCGCGAGACTTTCGCGCGTATGGCGATGAACGACGAGGAAACGGTCGCACTTATCGCCGGCGGTCACACCTTCGGCAAGACACACGGCGCTGGCGATGCGTCACTCGTGGGCGCGCCACCTGAGGCCGCACCCATCGAGGAGCAGGGCCTTGGCTGGAAGAGCAGGTTTGGCACTGGCAAGGGCGATGATGCGATCACCAGCGGACTGGAAGTCATCTGGACAGGAACGCCAACGAGCTGGAGCAACAGCTTCTTCCGGAACCTTTTCGATTACGAATGGGAACTAACAAAGAGCCCGGCCGGTGCCCACCAGTGGAAGCCGAAGGATGGTGCTGGCGCCGGCACAGTACCGGACGCGCACGACCCGTCGAAGCGGCACGCGCCGTCCATGCTGACCACTGACCTCGCCCTGCGGTTCGACCCTGCCTACGAAAGGATTTCGCGGCACTTCATGGAAAATCCGGACCAGTTTGCGGACGCGTTCGCCCGCGCGTGGTTCAAGCTGACGCACCGCGACATGGGACCGCGCACGCGCTATCTCGGACCGGAGGTTCCGGCAGAGGAGCTCATCTGGCAAGATCCCATTCCGACGGTCAATCATAAACTGGTCGACGTATCGGACATCGTTTCCCTCAAGAGCGATATCCTGGCTTCTGGCCTCTCAGTATCCGAATTGGTCTCGACAGCCTGGGCGTCAGCGTCGACCTTCAGGGGATCGGACAAGCGCGGTGGCGCCAATGGTGCCCGTATTCGTCTGGCGCCTCAGAAGGACTGGGAAGTAAACCAGCCTGACCGGCTCGCGAAGGTGCTCAAAACCTTGGAGGGCATCCAGGGTGCGTTCAACGGCGCGCAGACCGGCGGCAAGAGGATATCGCTGGCGGACCTGATCGTTCTTGCCGGCTGTGTTGGCGTCGAGCAAGCTGCGAGGAGCGCTGGTCATCAGGTGGTGGTCCCCTTCACACCGGGACGCATGGACGCCTCGCAGGAGCAGACCGATGCTGCTTCCTTCGCTGTGCTCGAGCCGATTGCGGATGGATTCCGCAACTACCTCAAGACCAAATTCTCTGCGCCGGCTGAAGAGCTGCTGGTCGACCGGGCGCAGCTGCTTACGCTGACAGCGCCCGAGATGACGGTCCTAATCGGCGGCCTGCGAGTCCTAGATACGAATTTCAGACGGTCCCAGCACGGCGTCTTCACCAAGCGGCCTGGGATGCTGACGAACGACTTTTTCGCGAACCTGCTCGACATGAGGACGACCTGGGATGCAAGTTCGGAAGACAACGACGTGTTCGAGTGCCGCGACCGTGCAACGGGCGAGCTCAAGTGGACCGGGACGCGCGTCGACCTTATCTTCGGTTCGAATTCCCAGCTCAGGGCCTTGGCGGAGTTCTACGCGTGTGAGGACTCCGGGAGGAAGTTCGTGGAGGACTTTGTAGCGGCGTGGAGCAGAGTAATGAACCTTGACCGGTTCGACCTCGCCGCCGAGATGAGCTCGTGAAAGAGACCGAAAGGCGGGCCCAGCGGGCCTCGCCGAAACGACTAAGCGATTCCGGGCCGGATAACGGATGGCAATCGGGAATTGTTCAGTGGCATTTGCGCGTGTTCTATCACTGAACGATCACTCGTCAGAGCACTTCTGCGCGTAACAGACCTTTGGATAGTTCCCGACGATGAATTGAAAGCCTGGACTTGAAGAGCCTAGACGACGTTGGTCCCTCGCGAAGATAAACCGTATCGTGGATTAATGGGAGCGGTCAGTGCTTGGGTTTTCGGTGACCGCCAACATAGAATAGGGCAACCGGCACCAAACTCACCGCAAGCAAGAGTAGATACCAATCAGATAGTGCACTGGACGATGACTTTGACGTCGCTGATGTCGTCGAGCTCGGAGCGCTGGTTACCTGAGGATTTATGACGGAGACGGTTCCGTCCAGATTCGGGACGTAAAAGTTCCCATTGTTGCTATCGAAGACCGCTGAGCCACCCCCATCCCTGGTCGTCGAGCTGGAGTTTGATACCTGGACCTGGCCGAGTACCGCTGTTCCCGAAATCACGTCCCCAAATGTGGCGGTTATGGATTGGTCGGCCACGATGACACCTGAGACATCGAACGTCGCAAACACATCCCCGTTGGCACTGTCGATCGCTAATCCTGTGGCGGTACCGTTGACCTGCTCAAAGTTGAGGCTCACTGTCCCCACGATCGAGTTGCTCGCTGCCGAAAGGACCTCGACACTCGAGGTTTGTGTCAGCACATAAAAGTCTGAATTGGAGGAATCGAAGACAGGGTAGGTCGCTCCTCCTGAGCTGACGTTCGCGACAACCTGGTTGGAGGAAGATATCACCACGAGGCTTCCCGATCCGGAAGCCAGGATACTACCTGTCGACGGGTCGAGCGCGAGGTA
>CAZAMW010000068.1:0-7371 GCA_964486265.1 uncultured Nitrosopumilales archaeon
AGTGGCAGCGTCGAAAATTCCTACCCAATCCAGACCATGACACTCTGGAGAGAACAAATTCGCGAGGGCCGCAATGGATTTGTGGCCGAGACTACGCTGAGGGTTGATCGGCCAATGTCCCAGACCCACCTATCAGCCGTGGGCAATTGGGACATCTACACAGGTGGGGCTCTGTAGAAACCCTCTGGTCTTAGACTCGTTCTAACCGAATTCTCGTTCCGGACGACCGTGGGATTTTTAGTGATTGAGAGAATCCCAGCGGCTTCAGAGACTGTGTGAAAATTCCTCTTTGTTGAGACAAAGGTAGACGGAAGCTTATATTCAGACCGCAAGATTCGGTCTCATGTCGGAGAAATACGTGGTCGGTTCGGACAGAAGACAGAATCTTCTCCTTCCGGACACGCTCGATGGATATGTCGGCGAGGATAACGAGGTTCGTTTCGTTGATGCGTTCGTCGACACCCTGAACCTGAATGAACTCGGGTTCACACATTCAACTCACGATGAAGGTGCAGGTATGCCGAGTTACGACCCATCAGACCTCTTGAAGCTCTATCTCTACGGTTACCTGAATCAAGTCCAATCAAGCAGGAAGCTCGAGAGGGAGTGCCACAGAAACACGGAGGTGATGTGGCTCATCGAGAAGCTCGTCCCAGATTTCAAGACGATAGCAGACTTCCGGAAGGACAACGTTGGCTGCATAAAGAAGGTCTTCAAAGAATTCGTCTTCTTCCTGCAGGATCTCGACCTCTTCGGAGGCGAGCTCGCGTCGATAGACGGGAGCAAGTTCAAGGCAGTCAATGCAACGAAGAGGAACTTCGACGCGAAGAAGCTCGCAGACAAGCTCAAGCGGATTGAGGAGAAGATCGAGAGGTACGTGAAAGAGTTGGAAGAGGGTGACAGAAAAGAGGACGCCGGCGGCGCCACTGAGGAGAGAGCGCTCCTCGGAAAAAGGAAAGAGTATCTCAGGGAGAAGCTCGAGAAGCTCAGGAAGCAGACCGAGGAGCTCAATGCTGCATCTGAAAAGCTCAAGGAATCAGCAGGCCAAAACCAGATCTCCCTCACCGACCCGGACAGCAGGTTGATGAAGAACAATGGCAAGTTCGAGGTCTGTTACAACGTCCAGGCATCTGTTGATAGCAAGAACAAGCTCATTGCAGATTACGACGCAACGAACGAGGGCGAGGATAGAAATCAGCTCAGCAAGATGGCGAAGGGGACGAAGGAGACACTCGGCGTCGACAAGCTTGAGGTGGCCGCAGACAAAGGATTCTCCAACTCACTCGAGATAAAGGAATGCATCGACAACGGGATAACACCGTACGTGCCGGAATAGAGTGATGGAGGCAGGTACAGACAGACGGGCGTTCCTGAGCCAGCCTTCCACAACGACCGATTCGTCTACGATGCAGAGAACGACACGTACACGTGCCCAGTCGGGAAAGAGATGAGATTCTGGAGGATGGATTCCGACGCTGCTGGAAGAGTGAGGAGGGTCTACAGAACAGCGGCTTGTGACAGATGTCCGTTCAGGAGCCGGTGTACAAACAACAAGCTTGGTAGACTCATCCGCAGATGGGAGCATGAGGCGGTACTCGAAGAGATGAGGGAGAGGTTGAAGCGCGAGCCGATGAAGGTCGCCGTCAGGAAGGAACTCTCGGAGCATCCATTCGCGACGATGAAGCGGGCGTTCAATCAGGGCTACCTCCTCCTCAAAGGATTGAGAAAGGTGAGGGGCGAAATCGGATTCACTATGCTGGCCTACAACATGAGGAGGGCCATCAGCATACTTGGTTCGAAGGCATTGATGGCCTCACTCACGTAGCGAAGAGGGGATCAGACGCCAAGGAACGACTGACGACGGGAAGAACGCGAAACCATTTTGCCCATTCGGCATCATGTCAGTTCTCGCCAGAATGAGTCTAAGAGTCTGATTTTCACACAGTCTCTTCAGCCGATGGTCTCCTAGGTCCTTATCAATGAAAGTCTATCCCAATTAGCGGAAATTGTATAACAGATTCTTGACCATCTTGTCACGTCTTTGAGCCAAGGGAGGGAATCTACTCGTGGTTCCCATCTTGTCAGATGGCAGCGAGCAAGCTTGAACTCGAAGAGCGTTACAGAGGTGAGCAGGACACCCCAGCGTGAAGGAGAGACTCCTCCTTGTGGTCAGGGTCGAGGGTGACGGGATGGTCCCGGCTCGCGTGGCGAAGGAACTACATCGGAGCAGGTTCTGGACCACCTTCTGGCTCAGGAGGTACCGCGACGAGGGCGTGGACGGGTTGAGGGACAAGCCTAGGGACGGGAGGCCCCCGCTGCTCTCCGAGGAGGTTCAGATGGAGATCAGGAACGAGATCTCGTCGAGGAAGCAGGGATGGACAGTATCTCCGAATGAGCGTGACTCACCTCCCATAGCTCGTCACTGGGATTAGGAACACGAGGAGGACGGACACCTTTGCCTCTAGCACCGTGACGTGTCCGCGTCCACCCTCCCCCTCGTCCCCGTCGACCACGACAGGGAGGTTGAGGATGCACCAGACGTTGTAGAGGCAGACGGCCGCAGCATAGTAGAGGAGCCTCAGCGTGAAGTTCTTCGATTTGGTCCTGGGGAGGAAGAGGTTGTGCTCCCTGTAGGTGGTCTCTACTCCCCAGCGCGACTTGTAGCGTTTGAGCAACCTCTTCGGACTGCACGACATGTTCGTCGCGAAGAGGTAGCTGACCTTGGTCTCTGCGTCGTCGACCCTGACCAGCTTGAACGGGTCTTCGCACGGATAGGAGACCGACTCGCAGTCCTCGAGGCCCATCCTCTTCGTGAGCCTGTTCGGGGTGAAGTGAATCGCGTACAGGTAACCGTTCTCCTCGAGGTGGGCAGGAAGCTCCAGGCAGGAGAAGCCCCCGTCGAAGAGGAGGTACCTCACCCTGATGCCCATGTTCCGTATCTTGTTCAGCGCGTCCTTCACGTAATCCAGGAGGTGCTCTCGCGTCTTGATGGGCGTCAGAACGATGGTCAGCCTTCTCCCATCTACGAGGATGCTCGCGGTGAGGAATTGGTACGCGTACGAGGAGCCGTCCTTCGGCTTCGTCCCGTTGACCATGTCTGTCCCCTTCTCGCCGTAGAACATCTCGTCGTGCCAGTCGAAGGCTATCGGGACAGGCCTGTCAAGGAGCCCCTTCCTCTTCAGCTCGTCGACCTGCTCCCCGAGGACGATGGAGACTACAGACTGCAGCTCATACCTGTCGATGCTCTTGAAGAGCATCAGCGCGGTGTCGGAGTTCGGTGCTCTCCTCGCTCCACCGACCTTGTTGGAGACGTTGCTCATGCCTTCCGCGTAGGCATTGAGTACAGACGAGTTGACAAGGAGGCGGATATAGTCGCTCTTGGTGTACAGGTAGCTGGGCTTCACCTCGAAGCACAGCAACTGGGGCAGGTATCGTTCCATCACGGTATCAAAGCCTCTGGCTAGATTGGAAATCATAGCCGAGTCTTCGAGGTGAAGACTCCCTACGCCACAAAATCAGAATCCGTTGAGCAAGGGGTAAAACCCACGCTCATTCGGAGATACTGTTCATCTCTGCAGAAATCCTTGAAAAATAGCATTCGAAAGGTTACCAGATTCGCCCCAACCGCAAGTCCTACTGTGTCAACTCACAGCGCGAACCCGTCAGAGTTTCGAGTGTGTGCACGAGTTGCCGAATGCAAAGTCCTAGCCCAGTTGGGTGATAAGAGAATGGGACGATCCAGGTTCTTGAGCAGGACTTTGGAGAGGAGTGGCCTTTTTCGCTACGCGGTGTTTCAGCGAGTGCCTTCGGCTGATGTAGACACTGGTTGCGATTTGAACCAATCCCAGTATGATGAATGCGAAACCAACGGCATTATAGAGACCGTAATCCGGGAGGGGACCGCAGCCTGTTGGTAGCGCAGGGCACGATGGAAGAGGGGTTTGTGCGTACGTTACAAGGAACACCCCGACAAACACTTCGATGAACCCAGTAAGGCCTAGGAATCCCTCAATCTTCAGGATACCCTCACCGCGCCTTGGTCACGTGTATTCGTAAAATACTATATTGGTGACGCCACTCGCACTACAGCCGTTGCCGCCGGTGCCAAGATACATGTTGTTGGATTCTCCAGTGTAAGTCGTCTGGTAACAAGTTGGTGATGTGTTGCCATAGGGGGAATATTCTGTAATATCGTCATAGATGCTGAATGTATTGCCTAACGTCGGAGTGAACACGGCCTGCGAAGACAATATCGCCCCAAAAACGTTGAACTCCGAGTCAATCCATCCCGCACCAGCATTCAGAACAGTTCCAGCGACGATTACCGAGTAGCAGTTACTGGAATTGCAGAACTGCACATTATCCTCAGTACTGCCTGACACTTCAGTTCCCCCCGTTAGACTGTACGAATCAAGACTACCTGCTGATTGACTACCTGTTGATGTACCGAGACTGTTACCGTAGCAACTACCTCCGCTTATGTGCCAGGTTATCAGGTTTGGCGTCGGGCATCCGCCATAAGTCGAATCGTACCCTAATAGCCAATATTGAATGTATACGGTGTCTGAATAACCACCATCGCAGCTGCCGCAGTTGGTGAGGAGAAATTGCTGCCAGCAACTGAAGCCAGTGCTATGACCATTTACTGTGCAAGAAGAGGTATTGGTATTCAACTGTAGAGAGAACGCGTTGCTACCGTAAGTGTTGTCCGACTCTGAGCCGAAATTGCTCTCCATAGAGAATTGACCTGTAGCGTAGTTAACGTACTGATGGGTGCTTGCCGCGACTTCATCAGGGTAAGTGCCAGATCCTCCTATTTGCTCCACTCCGGGTGGACCCGAAGGTGACAAACAGGCCACACTTGTCCATGCTGTGCTAGGATATTCGACTTCCCAACACCCTGGCCCGGGTTCCTTGCCGTAGACCGTTGATTGCCACGCCACTTTTGTAGAACTTGAATTTGAAGCGGACGATGAATAGGGGGTCAGGAGTGAACTCTGATAATTTGTGCCAAATTCTCTAGAGGCGTTAAGCTGTTGGGAACTTGGTGCCTGCGCCGTGACACTTGAAACACCGACCAAGGAAAGCGAGTGGACAATCAGGACAACGCTTGCAATCTTCGGGGCCTTCATGAATCAACAGTAGACGCGAATGAACGCACGGTGATGATGGCAAGGGCGCCCATCACTCACTGACTGAGGTCAAGGATTTTGTTGGAGCTCACCTCAAAGGCGATTATGATCCAACTCAAGCACGGTTTCAACCCCACTCTCATGAGGTATCTGCCCGGGCTCTTCGCCTTCGAGGTGAAGCCCCGCTCCCAGTACGAGAAGACCGATTACATATCGCTTCTCGTCAACGCGACGATAATGAACACGTACGCGGAGGGGACGAGCGACGTATCGAGGAACCTGGGGAACCACGCTCCCACCGGAGAGACCGCCCTCGGCTACTACAAGTCCATCGACAGGTATGAGCTACAGAGCGTCGTCTCGATAGTCCTGGAGGAGCAGATCGGCGGGCTCAAGAGCAAGGGGCTCTTGAAGAGGCCTGTCCCCATCGCCTTCGACTGGAACGACCAGATGTTCTACGGTGACTACGAGCACACTGAGATGGTCAACGGGACGAAGCCGAAGGCTGGCTCCTGCTACGCGTACCAGTACCTCACCGCGAGCGTCCTCGTCAACGGCAGGAGGCTCACAATCGTGCTCACCCCGGTCAAGTCCAGGGCGCACCTCTTGGACTACGTCAAGGACGCCCTGAACAGGATAAGGAACGCAGGCATCCGGGTCAGGTACCTGCTCTTCGATGGAGGATTCTCGTCCCTCGACCTCCCCGCATTCCTCGAGGCGAACGGCCACCCGTACGCGATACGCTTCACCCCCAACGCCGTCACAAAGAGGATGAACCTGAGGGACGGCCAGTCAGCCCGCTACCCGTGCGAGAGGCCGTTCAGGATCGCCAGGGCGGACGACAAGGAGAAGCGGAACAAGAAGACTGGCGAGCCCCTCACCTACCTCTTCGCCACGAACATGACCTGCAGGGCCAGGCGCATCCTGAAACGCTACAAGAACAGGTGGGGTGTGGAGACGACGTACAGGAAGCACAACGAGTTCCTCGCCAAGACGACCTCGAAGAACTACACCGTCAGGCTCCTCTACTACGCGGTGTCGGTCTGCATGTACAACGCCTGGTGCCTCTTCAACGCGCAGAGGAGCAGGCACGTGATCGTGCTCGAGGCCAAGGTCCACCTGCTCCTGGCGGCTTCCTCTTCCTTCCTGGCTCACCCGATCGCGCGTCTCAAGACGTGACGAGCCGGAAAAGGTCAGCGGAGGTGATGGATCGAAGCGCAGCCACGTTCATTCGCGTCTACTGTCAACTCAGACATGACTCTTCCATTAAAAGATTACCGATTTACATCCACATTACCGACTGTACTTCATGCAAATACCAATATTACCAACTTTCCTCTAGGAGGTATGCCTGTCCTAAGAGCCCTTTTCCTCAGAACGGCTCAATTTCTCCCCCGTCCCTCCCCCCTCCTCGCGAGCCCATAGCAGCCGACACCCCCGCGAATCGAGCGGAGCGAGGATGAGCGGCCCCGCTTCGAGGCGGGGTGAAGGCGAAGGACGAGCGGAGGAGCAAAGGGGGGAGGGAGCCCCGAAGGGGCGGAAGGCCGTGAGGAGCGAAGCGACGGACACGGCGAGCGAAGCGAGGGGGTGAATTTGCACCGAAGCGAAGGATGAGCCTGAAGGGTGTTGCTTGCTATGGGCGAGCCTTCTTTTCGTTCAGGAACTCTGCGAGTGTAGCCACATTCACCCGCGAGCTCGTCAGCCTGGCATATTTCTCGCCCTTCGCTATGTCGGAGTTCGGGACGAAGATGATGAACCGTTTGATAACACTGAGCTTAGAGATGCGTTCCTCAAGGTCGTTCGTCCTTGTCTTAAGTCCTGTCTCTATCTCGTAGTACGCGCTCTCGGTCTCGACATTGAATTGAACCAGGTTCAGACGGCGAGTCGCAACACAACGCCTTAAATCACAATCATCACGGAAATCGCAGCGCCTAAGATGGTAAGCTTGGTTCTGAAGCCCGACAAACTGGACATAGGCTACGACGAGAAGAGCGATGTGCTCTACATCTCCGTTGGCAAACCAAGGGAAGCAGACGATTCGATAGAGCCTCAGGAGGGGGTCGTCCTGAGGAGCAGGAAGGGGGAGCTCGTGGGTATAACAATCATCGGCCTTCGCCGTCACATTTCTTCCTGACGGTGGGCGAACGCGAACATATCCGACCCAATGGCCTTATTTACTTCTTTGACGGATAAGAAAAATTATGGCTAGGGCCGAGCAGAAGTACCTCGTCGACAGGGA
>CAZAMW010000069.1:0-7363 GCA_964486265.1 uncultured Nitrosopumilales archaeon
TCGATGACGGACGAGTGACCTCAACTCCATCGAGCAGTACTCTACCGGACGCCGGAGGGATGAGATGTGCGAGGATTCTAAGCAGCGTGGACTTGCCCGTGCCAGTAGGGCCGACTATCGCAACCAACTCGTCCTTGTTGGTGAGCAGATTTATGTCCTTGAAGACGGCTTTCGTCGACCCCGGGTAACTGTAAGAAAGATTCTGTCCCTCAAGGACCGCATGCTCTTGTAGTCCAACACGCATAGACTTTGATTCGGATATCAAAATGGCACTCCATTCTGACGGATTCCATCGGAAACAATCGGTAGGTATATACAGATATCCCCTCCCCCGGGATACGATAAATTGGCAGACCACAAGAGAAAGGACGTCGCGAGGAGGGTCGCCAGGATACACGGCCACGTCCACGCGGTGAAGGAGATGCTCGACGAGGGCAGGTCGTACTCCGAGATAGTGCATCAGATGGCGGCTATCAGGTCCTCGCTTGACAGCGCCATTCAGGTAATCGTCGATGACCTGGTGGAGGACTGCGTGACAAAGACGGAAAGGAAAGAATCAATCTCGGACAACCTGTTGGAGCTGCAACAGATCGTCTCGATGATCAGATGAGGAAGGAGATGCCATAGTGCGGCAGACGTCAAGGACATCATGGTCGTAGACGTGCCTCGCGTCAAGGCCTCGGTCACGGTCTTGGAAGCCGCGCAGGCCATGAATCGTGCCAAGTCTACAGGCGTCGCGGCGGTCAACGAAGACGGTCAAGTCGTAGGTCTGGCGGCGTCGCTAAGGTTGTTGAGGGAATTCCTTCCTCTGAACAAGGGGCCCGAGGACGTGAAAGTGAGCCAAGTGATGGCTCCATTCTACCGTATCGGTCCAAATGCATCCGCTAAGGAAGCGGCGAGGAAGATTCTGGCGCAGAACATCACGAGACTCGGGGTGTCCGACGACGGAAAGTTCCTCGGCTGGGTCTCCCTAGCTGAGTTGACCAGGGAGTTCAGCAAGAAGAGGCTGATCGAGCTCGTCAGGTCGCATGATGACCGTAAAGACGAGGAGCTCCTCTGTCCGAACTGCCGAAGCGCGTTCATGGCGAAGGCGTTGGACGATGAGGGCGAGGTCCTAAGATGGATTTGCCCCAACTGCGGGACTGCCCTCTAGATTCTGGTGCGAGAATGAGTGCGCGTAAGGTCGAACCAGTCGAGCCCGATCACGGGAACACCGGGTTCGACCTTGTCCGGCTGGTGGTCATGGCGATTGTCGCGGTCGCCAGCGGGGTCGGAATCTACCTCCGGATCCTGCCGTTCGAAGTCGTCGCGATAGTTGCGACCCTTGCAGGAGGGTATCCGGTGTACAAGGAGACTCTCTTGGCGCTGAGGCATGGGCGCGTCAACATGGAGGTGTCCATGACGGTCGCCATCTTCGCATCCCTGATCCTGGGACAGTTCACAGTCTCTGTGGTGATTACCTTCTTCGTGCTCCTCTCCGAGTACATAGAGACCTACGCTGTTGACAAAGGAAGACGGACCATCGTGCTGCTAGAAAAGTCGGCGCCTAAATTCGCCCTTGTCAGGAGAGGGACGTCTGAAGTCGAGGTCGATGTGGGCTCACTGGTACCGAACGACGTGGTCATGGTCAGGGACGGCGAGAGGGTTCCCGTTGACGGGACGGTCGTAGTCGGGTCGGCCTTTTTGAATCAGGCTTCCATCACGGGCGAATCATCTAGGGTCGAGAAGACAGCCGGAGACAGGGTTTACGCAGGAAGTGTGGACGAATCAGGGCTGATCGAGGTCCGTACCGAGAAGGTGGGGACCGAGACGGTGTTCGGCAAGATCATCAAGCTGGTCGAGGATGCTGAGAACAGGAAGGCGCCGATACAGAAGCTCTCTGATAGGTTGGCGGCGTGGCTGGTCGAGTTCGCGATTGGCTTCGCCGTCATCACCCTTCTGGTTACACGAGACCTGACATCAACCCTGTCGGTGGTGGTCGTCGCAGGGGCCTGCGGCGTAGCCGCTGGGACACCGCTGGCAATCGTCGCCATCATGGGGAAGGCCGCGAAGAAGGGTACCATCGTGAAAGGCGGGGCTTACATCGAAGAGATGAGCAGGGTGGATACGGTGGTAATCGACAAGACGGGCACGCTCACCTTTGGGGAGCCCGTGGTCACAAATGTGGTCGGCTTTCAAGGCAAGACCCAGAGGGAGGTACTCGAATACGCGGCCCTGGCGGAGAGGCACTCCAATCATCCTCTGGCGCGGGCTGTCTTGGCGAAGGCGGCAGAGTCTGGTATCAGCTTCTCCGATGGCGTCCAGTCGGCCCCATCGAGCTACGTCGCCGGGAAGGGAATCGTCTGTCAGTACAACGGAGGCCAGATAATAGTAGGGAACGAGACCCTGATGTCGGAGAACAACGTCCCGAACCCGATCAGCAGCAAAGAGAGGTCTGTCTCGGAGAGTCTCTCGAGGGGCAACTCCACGGTGCTGGTCGCCTACCAGGAAAGGATGGTCGGATTGATAGCCATCTCCGACCGAGTCCGGGGGGAGAGCAGGAGGGCAGTCGAGGACCTGAAGAGGATGGGAATACGCACGGTCATGCTTACGGGTGACAACAGGGCGGTCGCAGACAAGGTTGGAAAGGAGGTCGGGATAGACGAAGTCCACGCGGAGCTTCTCCCGGAGGACAAGGTCGCCATAGTCGAGCAGCTGGTGGCGGAGGGTCGCCACGTCGCGATGGTCGGGGACGGCATCAACGACGCCCCGGCTCTCGCCCGAGCGAACGTCGGGATAGGGATGGGTGCCGGGACCGACGTGGCGATAGAGGAGGCAGACATCGTTCTGATGACCAACGACCTCCAGAGAATCGCTGACGTGGCGAAGCTGAGCCGGAAGGCGTACCGGACGATAATGGTGAACTTCTACGGGACCGTGACAGTAGATGGGATTGGTGTGACTCTAGCCTTTCTCGGATTCTTGAACCCTCTTCTGGCGGCAGGGATCCACGTCACCTCAGAACTGATTTTCATCCTCAACTCAGCCCGGCTGATCAGGTAGTTGCATGAACGCCGATAGTGTCCCGCTTGTTAAGCGTCGTCTTTTTTTGACTTTGACCCCGCAGGCATCTCTGGAGACGCCTTGCTTGATAGGTAAATCACCCGCTCTTCAGTGTAAGCGTAGAGGCTAACCTCGAGGATCACATCAGAAATTAGCCCCGGACCTCATCCTGTGATGGCTACTGAGACTGGCTGGGTGGTTGCGTCTCGGACGGCGCCTTGTTCCTTTTTCCTCTTGTGGCCAAGCTGTACAGCCCTGCTGCGATCCCGCCTATGATTGCTCCGACCAGGGCGCCGTACAGCCCGTAGATGACAATTCCTTCGGCCAGGAAGGTCGAGGAGTAGCCTCCCATCGCCACCGAGGCTTCGCCGAGGACCAAGACGATGACCAAGACCGCCAGGAACACGAACAGGAAAAGGCGTCTGGGCTTCACGCTTGGACGGGAGGCTGAAGTAGAAAATGTTTGCGCGGACCTACCTAAAACTTCAACAAATTGGGAGTCCGCCTACTTCGACGGCCGGACGCGACATTTCCAGATGCTTCTAGAAAAGAACAGCTCGTGTTCGGCGCGCTTTTGGTCCTGGGCTAGTTGAAAAGAAAAAGGGCGTTCGTGCCTTGAGCACGAACGACTAGTTGTCCCCGCCGCCCGTCGCTGCGGTGCAGCTCGTGGGGGTAAGGGGCAGAACGCAGGAGAGAGTCGCTTCGGCGTTGTTGGTCGCGATGACGTGAAGACCGTAGGTCTGGCCCGAAGAGGTCGAGGGCGTGACGGTGATTGGGGAGTTGCCTACGGTGATGGTCCCGGTGAAGGTAAGGTCGATGCACTCGCCGGGGTTGAGGGTGAGCTGCGGGTTGTGGTCGCCACCGTCACCGTAGACAGTGGTCATCTGCCCGGTCCCGCACGCGTTGGAGGTGCTCGAGCTGGAGCTGGTGGTCGTCGAGGAGGAGGACGCGGTCGAGGTGGTTGAAGTTGCCGTAGAGGTGGACCCGGATGATGTGGCGGTGATGGGGACGAAGACCAGCTGGCTGTGTCCGTTTGGGCCGTGGTCGCCGCACCCGCCGTTGGCTCGACCCTGCCCCTGGTCGTGACTATTGCCGTGGTCCGTCGTCGTGTTGGTCGTGTTGGTCGTGCATGACATGTTGGTGCTGAAGTTGCCGTCGAGGCTCAGTGCCACCAGGTCTATCGGCGTGCCTCCGGTGTTGTTGACCTGGACCGTTATCGTGGTCGCATTCCCGGAGACGCTCAGCGCCATGATCCTGGCCGAGACCTGGCCCTGCGCGTTGTTGAGGTCGCTGTTGTCCTCGCCGGTCAGGCCCTGCTGCGACCCGACGCCCTGTCCGTGTGAGCTCACCTCGGACGGCGGCCTCATGATGCCCACCGACGTGGGGATCATCTGGTAGCCCGTCGAAGTGTTCACGACTGTCGGGTTGAGCTCGAGGAGAGCTGCGTTGGTGCCCTGAAGTACGGTCCCGTGGAGCAGCGTCACCGTCAGGCTGCTGGCACCCGTGGCCAGGGTCACCGGGTACGATGTCCCGTTGACCTCCATCGATATGCTGGAGACGCCGAACGTCACTGAGTAGATGGTTGAACCGTTCGGAAGGCTTGCTGACGCCACTGTCTCAGAGACGTTCTGGAGCCTGAGGAGGTTTACGGTCGCAGACCCACCCTGAGGGTTCACCGTTACGGTGCTGGTCGTGACTTGGCTGCCCTGGGCCGGCTCTGCTACGAGTATGCCGACCGAGCTGTAGGTCAGGTTGAGGGAGGTTGTCCCTGTCGGCACGGTTGGAGGGTCCGTGAGCTGGACCAGGACCAGGCTCCCGTACACCGGGTTTGACTGACTTGACGTGGAGGTCTGGCTCGGCCCGGTCGTCCCTGCTCCGATGTAGAAGACCGAAGCGAGTACGATCAGGACGCCGAGCGTCACTGCTGCTGCTGCGTATGTTGCCGTCTTTCTTGCGATTGACATTTTCGCTGACGCAGACCGATTGTAGCCGGCCAAGTTAATGCTACATGATTTAATGGTCGTTCAAGGGTATTGAATCCGCTTCTGACTCGACCGATGGCGTAGCGGAGGTGAGGGGACTGTCCCGAAAGGGCCCGATCCGGGACTGGGGTCGCAAACTGATATATCCCCCGAAACCGACCGGCCCCCATGTCCTGCGGAGGTCCCGCCAACGGATACGGGCGGCCGCTCGTGTACAGACTCACTGCGGGATCGATTGAAGGTGCGAGATGAACTTGTCTGCAGACGACCGGCAGCCAGCCACGCCGCCGGCTTCAACCCAGGGAGGACCCGCAGCCGGCAAGGATTCGGGTCCGAAGCTTGGCGGTAAAACACTGCGTGTCTACCTGTACCTCCTCAAGAGCGGCCCGTCCGAGCTAAGGGAAGTACAGCACGCACTTCAGATGTCGACTGGTTCGCTAGCGGTTTATCATCTCAACAGGCTCCTGCAGGCCGGTTACGTCGAGCAGGACCAGACGGGACGATACGCCCCGGTTCGAGGCTCGGTAAGCGGCGTCCTCGAGGGATACTCGAGGGTGGGCTTCGCCATACTACCACAGCTGTTTTTCTACTCCCTGCTCTTCTCGATACTGGTCATCTTCTTCTCCATAGAGCTGGTCCTTGACCCGGCCTTCTCGCCGTACCCCCTCATCGCTAGCGCGGGTGGTGCAGTTTGTGCTCTCTGGCTGGAGACGGTCAGGCTTTGGCGCAAGCTGGCGCCGTAGGGCCGGCGACCGGCGTCGGAGCCGGGAGACCGGTCGTATCGATGAAAATGACCTCCGCGAGCCTGCGCTCCTGTTGAGCGGTCGAGGGGCGCGGCTGCGCTGACACTCGATGAAAGTCTTCCCCATCGAGTCAGGAAGTAAGGCTACCATCAGGCCCGCCGAAGGATGAGTGAGCCTTATCTCGCGGAGTTCGACGCGTGCGGCGAAGAATGGCGCCAAGGTCCGGTATGCTCGCAGCCGACCCTTCGCTCAACCGTACGCTCTCACTATCGCCCTCAGCTGTGGCCTCGTCAGCTCGACCTGCTGGCTTCCCACCGAGCCGACGACTATCTTCCCGGTCCGGGTCTGGCCCCCGCTTTCCAGCCTGTCCCCCAGGCTCTCACCTCTCGACGCAGATACGCTGCTCAGGAAGTCTGTGAGCGCATCCGCATTCTCCGGTGCGTGCTTCTCTGCCAGGATTTCGAGTGCCTCCCAGAGCAGAGGCTTGCTCTGGAGCTTCTTCCCACTCGCCGGGACCCTGTAGTGACCGGGCCTGCCGCTTGGCGCCACGACATACGCCGCTGCCGACTCCAGAAGATGGGCCGAAGGAGCCAGAACCAGCACGTCGAAGGGCGTGGAATTGAGAGAGACGACTCCATCCCTTCCGTACTCCAGGGCGACATCGACGGGCCTGAGGGACCAGTCGAGCTTCGCCGCCGCCTCCTTCGACTCCAGCGGCAGGGCGTAGGCTCCCCCGGCGCTCAGCATCCTCGCAACGGGTCCCAGCTTCTCCGCGACCCTGGCCTCCGCCGAAGGGGCGCAGAAGGCCCGGACGCTGACCGGGAGGTACACCGAGACCTTCTCGGAGCTGACCGTCATCATCATCTCGGCACCTACCGAAGCGAGCGCCTTGGACATCTGCTGCGTCCCGAACTTTACCTCGACCAGGGACACCCACGAGAACGGGAGCCACCTCCTCCTTAGAAGGATGGAGTCGGGCACCTGTTCGACTTCGGAGAAGCTTGGCCCGCGGTTGAAGATTCCGGAAATCAGGATGAGAGACCCTGCGGAGAGAAAGACCCAGGGGGCGAGGGTCCCGCCGGCAGCGGCGGCTACAAACGAGAGAGCAAAGAACGCGCCGGCCGCCATGTACCGCTTCCTGAAGAGGCTCTTCCTGGACTTCGGTGCTCCCCGTTCCTTCCTCTCGTCGCGGACGTAGACCCTCCTCTTCCTGGTGGCCGGCAAGAGCGAGTACGCGAGATATCCGAAGCAGGGGACCCAGATGAAAAAGGCCCCGAGGCCCAGGGACGTCAGGCCGACCACGAGGACGATTCCCTTGAAGAGCCAGCCCATCAGTGGAACCCCTCCTTGTCGACCTGCGACAGCCCAAACTTCGAGTATTCTTCCATCGCCGGATGCCTGGCCACCCAGAACGCCTTGGTCTTCTCGCGGTCGACGTCCGGGTCAGGGTTGATGCACTCCGCGTCGGCGTTGCGCTTTGCCGTGCCCTTGGTAAGCTCAAGGCAGAACTTCGCCTCATGTCCAAGGATGATCCCTCCGTAGGGTCGCCTGTCCCACGCCTTGATGGGGTCGATGGTGACGTGGCTGACGACCGCA
>CAZAMW010000070.1:0-7295 GCA_964486265.1 uncultured Nitrosopumilales archaeon
GATAACCCTCTATCAGGAGCTCTACTTCTACGGTCTGCTGATAGTTATTCCGATCGTCGGGCTCCACCTCGTGCACGTCCTGGAGCTCATGATGCTTCTCAGCCTGATAGCAGCGCTTCTTCCACTGAGGGGGCTAAGGTCCTGAGCCTGACGAACATGAACCGGCTCAGGACGAAGAGGCTCGTCACGCTCTTCCCGGGCATCCATCTCAGGAAGCTCCAGCGCGTCATGAATACATCGTTCAACACCACCCGGTACCACGTGGACAACCTCGAGCGCTCCGGAGAGATCGTCTGCGCGGTCGAGCATGGGCGGAAGCGCCTGTATCCGGCGGGGTCCGACGGCAGGGCCCGGGAGGTGCAGACCGTCCTTCTCGGCAAGGCGTCAAGGAAGATCCTGTGCGCCCTGCTCGAGGGTGGCACGCTGGGCAACGCCGGAATGTCGGAAGAGACCGGTCTTCCCAAGTCTACCATCAGCGAGCACATCGAGACTCTGCGGAGGATGGGTCTGGTGAAGAGAAACGTCTCGCTTGAGGGAGTGGTATCCTACGAGCTGCAGGAGAGGGAGGAGGTCGCCCAGTCCATTGCAGACTTTCGCAGGAGTCTCATGGCCACCGCGGCTGACCGGTTCATCGACCTGTGGGACTTTTAGATGGCAAACCTGTCACGGCGGAGCCCTGTCCAACCGCAGTCATCGATGCGCGGACTGGGAAATAGGTTCAAGTACCTTAACTAGCTCGAGCGGGCCGGTATCGATTAGCCATGGGAAGACGTGCGAAGGTCAACGCCAAGAAGAGGAACCGTCGCATAGTCACGGCATCTATAGTCGTGACGATAATCGCTGTCGTGGTCGTCCTCGTACTTGTAATCGAGGCGAGCCAGAACAACCCATACTCGAAGTACATCGGACAGCCAGTCTCCACGTCGGTGATACAGCAGCTCACTGGCGTGAGCGACTCGACCCTGAAGACGATCGGTCTCCCTTCGGGCGTAACCCCTCCCACGTCCATATCCGGAAGCCCCCTCACTTCGGGAGGCAAGCCTGAGGTGCTATACATAGGAGGCGCAGTCTGCCCCTACTGCGCGGTCGAGCGCTGGAGCATCATCGTCGCCCTCTCGCACTTCGGGACGTTCTCCGGCGTCGAATACATGCAGTCCTCCTCTACCGACGTGAACCCGAACACCCCGACGTTCACCTTCGTGAACGCCACATTCACCAGCGACTACATCACGTTCATCCCCGTGGAGCACTGGGACAGGAACACGCAGACCCTCGTGACGTACAACAACGCCGAGTCGAGCCTCTACAATCAGTATGGCACTTGCCCGAGCAACAATCAGCAGGGCATTCCATTCATCGACATTGCGAACCAGTACGTCGTCAACTGCGGGGCTCAGTTCGCCCTTGGCCAGATAGCGGGGGACAACTGGACCACGGTCGCGTCCCAGCTTAACAGCCCTGGCACCACCGTCGCGCAGGAGATCGACGGCGCCGCCAGCTCGCTGATAACCGCGATCTGCAAGGTGGACGGCGCGCAGCCCTCCTCTGTCTGTTCTCAATCGTACGCGGCCGTAACTCTGGCCTTCGTCCCTCCCGCAGGTTCGAGCCCCGGAGGTCAGCAGACGCTCTCGCTTCTGCCGCAGGTCCGAGAGGATCACCGATGGACAGGCTGAACAAGCTCTTCATAATAATCGCCGCGGTCGGGATCGCTGACGCCGTCTACCACGCCTACGACGAGATTACGAGCTACTCGGCCCCGGGAACGAATATCTGCAACATCAACAACATCTTGTCCTGCGGCGCGGTCTTCAAGAGCGGCTACACCACCTTCCCCCCTCACGACGGGCTTTCGATGTGGGTCTACGGAGTCATCTGGTTCCCTCTGATGCTGGGATTGGGCATCTGGTTTGCCAAGGACAGGGACGGAATAAACGGGGTGGCGATGCTCCCCGTCCTTATGGTGGGGAACTTCTTCACACTCTATCTGTGGTACCTCGAGCTTGGCGTTATCCACGCGATATGCCCGGTCTGTGTCAGCCTTTACTGCCTGAACTACGCGATGACCGCGATAGCAATCGTGATAGCCCTCAGACCGGACTGACCGATACCGTCGCCCCGCTGACTCCAGCTGCTCGGGAAAGAAGCTCGCTTCCCGTGCGTAAATCGGGTGGAAAAGAGCCGTTCCGGAGGATTCGGGCGCATTTCAGGGCATCCAGATTGGAATTCTCGGGGCAACTCTTATTAATGCACATTCGTCGATGGTCGAATTCACCGGTGAATGATGTGGCTAGATTATTGGCGTTCGTCGGCATCTTCGTAGAGTCTTCGGCGATGGATGACGTTGTTGCGGCACTGAAGAAGCTGGACAACCTTGAGGAACTTTACGAAGTCACAGGCGAGTTCGACATCGTCACACTGCTCTCGGCCGCCGACATCGAGGAGTTCAGGGATGTCCTCAAGAACAGGATAATGAAGATCAAAGGAGTAAAGAGCACCGTAAGCTCAGTGGTGCTGATGTCTCACAAGGGCCCTCGCTGCGCCGAGGAAACCAGCAAAGTCAGACAGCCGGCGCGTCAGTAGGCGGGAGCTCTTCCGGCTCCAATTGAGGAAGACCATAGGCGATTTGGATTCTGGAATAGTTGATAGACGCGATCCAGGCTGCGTACGTCGTAGCGATTCTCGGCGCAGCAATATTCTCAGGATGGCTCCTGGCGCCCTACGTAGTCAGGGTCTACAACCGGTCTCCCGGCAGGCTGGACCGGCTCCTCGACCCTCTGGAGAACCTCATCTATCGCGTCGTCGGCGCCGACCCCTCGCACACGATGGACTGGAAGCGGTACTTCCTCTCCGCGCTCTTCGTTAACATCGTCCAGATGGCGATAGCCGCCTTCGTCCTCCTCTTCCAGGGTTCTCTCCCCCTGAACCCCCAGGGATTCCCCGGGCTCTCCTGGGACCTGACCTTCAACACGGTAGTCTCGATCGCCACCAATACCAACCTCCAGCACTACAACGGGGAGACCACGCTGTCTTACCTGAGCCAGATGTCGGCCATCCAGTTCCTACAGTTCACGTCGGCGGCCACCGGTATATGCGCCGCCGTCGCCTTCGCCCGTGGCCTGACCAACGGGTCCAGGGACATGGGGAACTTCTACGTCGACTTTGTCAGGTCAATCACCCGCATCCTGATACCCCTCTGCTTCGTCGCGGCGCTCGTCTTCGTCGCCCTCGGCGTCCCCCAGACGCTTGGGGGCTACGTCACCGTCAAGACCATCGAGGGCGCTTCTCAGACTATCATGGTCGGCCCGGTGGCCTCGCTGGTCTCCATAATGCAGCTCGGTACGAACGGGGGCGGCTACTACGGGGCGAACTCTGCCTATCCTTTCCAGAATCCCAACCCCCCGTCGGATATTCTGGAGATCTTCCTGATGCTCCTGCTCCCGACGACTCTCTGCTTCGTCTACGGTCTCATGCTCGGGAAGAAGAGAGAGACGCGCCCCATCCTGTTCGGCGCCTACGCCCTCTTCGCCGTAGACCTGATCATCGCATTCATCCCCACCTCGGCTCTGAACTCCGGGATGGAGGTGAGGTTCGCAGGGTTCTGGTCTGCGTTCTGGACGGTGGTGACCACGGCGGTCACGACGGGCTCCGTGAACAGCACGCTGGCGAGCCAGCACCCGCTCGTCATACTTTCGGCCTTCATGGGGATGCTGATCCAGTCGACGCCGGGAGGGAAGGGAGTCGGTCTGATGTACATGGTCATGTACGTCGTCATCACAGTCTTCATAGTCGGGCTCATGTCAGGAAGGACTCCCGAGTACCTGGGCTTCAAGATCAACTCAAGGGACGTCCTTCTCGTGATGGGGGCATTCCTGATTCACCCTCTGATAATACTCGTGCCTACCGTCCTCGCATACGCGACCGGGGCTGCCGCGGCGATAGGGATAGGGACGAACTCCCTGGGCTTCACTCAGGTGCTCTACGAGTTCACGTCGGCCGCTGCGAACAACGGCTCAGACTTTCTCGGCGCGATGGCCGACACCCCCTTCTTCAACGTCTCGACCGGAGTGGTGATGTTCCTGGGCCGCTACGCCCCGATGGGTCTTCTTCTCGCTCTGTCCGGGTCGGTGATCGGCAGGAAGAGGTCCCCCGAATCTGGCCTGAAGACTGACACGATCGCCTTCACGGCGGTCCTCGTGGGCAGCATTATGATACTCGTCGTGCTCACCTTCTTTCCCTTCCTCGCCCTCGGCCCGATCTTGTCGTACTTCCAAGGCAACGTGAACGGGCTGGGATAGAACCATGAACGATGACACCCTCCGAGCTCAGCGTGCGGTCTTCAACGGTAGCGTCGTAGCCGACTCCCTTCTCAGGCTGAGCCCAGTTTCATTACTCTCGAACCCCGTCATGTTCATCACCGAGCTTATGTTCTTCGTCGTCACGGCGATGGCGATATATCCGCAAGGTTTCGCCCCGGTAGCCTCGGTGGGCGAGAGGGCCTACTACGTCGAGATAGCCTCCATCCTCCTCATCACCGTATGGTTCAGCACCCTTTCAGACGCGCTCGCAGAGCAGCAGGCAAAGAACACCGCCGGCAGCCTCCGAAAGCTCAAAACAAAGGTCGTCAGCAAGAAGGTCCTGCGGGAGGCCTTCTCTAGTACGGTAGTCCCCACATCCTCGGACGAGCTCAGCAAGGGGGACCTGGTTCTCCTCGAGGCCGGTGACGTCGTGCCCATCGACTCCGAGGTGCTGGAGGGGATCGCCATGGTAGACGAATCCCTCCTCACCGGAGAGTCGGCACCGGTCAGGAAGGCTCCCGGAGACGTCCTCATCGGCGGCTCCAGGATAGCGAGCGACGCTCTGACCGTCAGGATATCCGTCAACCCCGAGGAAGGCTACATCAACCAGATGATCCGGATGGTCGAATCTTCGAAGAGGCCGAAGACGCCCAACGAGCAGGCGGTGACGATAGTCCTCATCGGGCTCACGGGGGTCTTCACGATAATCATTCTCGCCCTGCTCGGTCTCTCTGTCACACTGGGTCTGGACGCAGACCTCTCGGTGCTCATCGCGCTCTACGTCTGCCTGCTGCCGACCACGATAGGGGCGCTCCTCCCGGCCATCGGTCTCTCGGGCATCTCCAGGCTCTATCAGAGGAAGATAGTCGCCAAGTCGGGCAGGGCGGTCGAGACGGCCGGAGACGCCGACGTGGTGCTTCTCGACAAGACAGGCACGATCACGGTCGGAAACAGGGCCGCCATCGAGTTCATCCCGTTCGAGGGCTACTCTGAGAGGCAGGTCGGGGAGGCTGCGTTCCTGTCCTCCTGGTACGACGACACCCCCGAAGGCAGGAGTATCATCGCCCTATCCTACAACAAGGGCTTTGTGCCGAAGAACCTGAACTCGCTCCCGCTCTCCGAGGTCTTCGAGTTCTCTGCGGTCACGCGCACGAGCGGGGTCAAGATAGGCAGGGCACAGGAGTTCATGCTCCCGAAGGGCCGGTCGAGGGGAAGGATGAGAAGGAAGTTCTCGAGCGACAGCGTCGCATCCGACGACAACCGGAGCCCGGAGCTCGAGATAATCAAGGGCGCCCCAGATTCGATAAAGAGGGCGCTCATCTCGCCGCCGCAGAACTTCGACGCGGTGGTGGACGCAGTCGCAGCGGCAGGAGAGACCCCAATGGCCATATCCCAGAATGGCGAAGCGCTCGGCGTCATCCGGCTCAAGGACGTGCTGAAGCCGGGCATCAAGGACAAGATCCAGGGGATCAGGACCATGGGCATCCGACCCGTCATGATAACCGGGGACCAGCCGCTCACGGCCAAGAGCATAGCTAGCGAGGTCGGTATCGACGAGTACGTCCCGCGGGCTAAACCCGAGGACAAGTTCGCCATCGTCCAAAAGGAACAGGCGCAGTCGAGGATAGTAGCCATGATAGGCGACGGGACGAACGACGCCCCCGCTCTGGCGGTCGCCGACGTGGGCCTCGCGATGAACTCGGGGACCGAGGCGGCCAAGGAAGCCGCGAACATGGTCGACCTGGAGTCCAACCCGGCCAAGATAATCGACGTCGTCCTCCTCGGAAAGCAGCTCCTGATGACGAGGGGCGCCGTGACGACCTTCAGCTTCGCGAACGACGTCGCCAAGTACTTTGCGATAATGCCGGTCATCTTCAGCGCGACGGTGCCGCAGCTTGAGGCGCTCAACATCCTCCACCTCGGTCTGCACAGCGCGGTCCTGTCGGCGCTGATATTCAACGCCCTGGTCATCCCGATGCTGATCCCCCTCGCCATGAGAGGGGTCAGGTTCAGACCGTCGGACACGATGTCGCTCTTCCTGAGGAACGCCTTCGTCTACGGAATCGGAGGAATCGTCGTCCCGTTCATCGGAATCAAGCTGATCGACATGTTGCTGTCTGCGATATAGGTGATAGAGACATGGAAACGAACCCAGAGAACAAGCAAGAGGCGAGCTACCGCCCGGTCGCGGGCATCGCCATCGTGTCCCTGCTCGTGTGTGGGCTCTTCTTCCCGCTGCTGGTAACCGCGGTGGGCCAGGTCGTGTTCCCGCACCAGGCGGGCGGTAGCCTGCGCCAGCTCGACGGTAGGACGGTTGGCTCCGAGCTCATAGCGCAGGGTTTCAGCCAGCCGGTCTTCTTCCATCCGAGGAACGCGTCCGCCTCGGGGGTCGACCCCGACATCACCGTGCAGGACGCCATGTCCCAGGTCGCGAGGATAAGCAAAGCCAGCGGAATCCCGGTCTCCGCTCTGCAGCAGCTGGTGGACGCGAACATCGACGCTTCTGGGAGGCTCGTCGAGCTCCAGTACGTCAACGTCCTCCTGTTGAACATCCAGCTCGTCCAAGACTACCCCTCGGTCTACTCGGCGTACGCCTGAGACTAGCGTCGAGTATATTTTGTATAGCCTTAAAGCGACGAAAGACCGCACCGTAGCCGAACGCAATGACCGAAGAACCGATAGTACCGACGGTCCCCTTCAGGAGCTGCCCGATCCAGACCAGCCTGGGCGTGCTGGGCAGGAAGTGGACCATGCTCATCCTGCGCGACATCGCCTTCCTCAGGCTCTACCGGTTCAACCAGATTCTCCGCGCGACGCCGGGCCTCACGCCGCGCGTCCTCTCCCTCAGGCTGCGCGAGCTCGAAGCGGGCGGCTTCATCAGGCACACGGAACTGAGGACAAATCCGAGGCTCGTCACCTGGTCGCTCACGGAGAAGGGCACGGACACACTCCCCCTCCTGATGGGCTTCATAGACTTCGGGTCCAAGTGGTACTCAGAAC
>CAZAMW010000071.1:0-7202 GCA_964486265.1 uncultured Nitrosopumilales archaeon
CGGCTCGAGGCAATAAGCTCGGCTGCGAGCTCGGTGCCCGGCGTCGTCTCCGTCTCGGGGCCGACCCGCCCGTACGGCTCGCCGTTCAACTACACCGGCGTGCAGGAGTTGCCCCAACCGGAGAAATCGCAGTACATAGGGGGCATGCTCGCTGACATAGGTAAGAACAATCAAACAGCCCAGATACTGGTCGGGCTTCAGAGCGATTCGCAGAGCCAGCAGGCTATAGACACCCTGCTCCAGGTGGAAGCGGCGGTGGGGAAGCTCGGTACCGCAAGCGGCGTCTCGGTCTACTACGGAGGCACGACGCAGTCGACGTACGACAACCAGTCGTTCCTCAACGGTATCCTCCCCGAGGTCGTCGTGGTGCTGGCGGCCGCGATCTACGTCATCCTCCTGATCCAGCTGAGGTCCGTCTTCACCCCCGTCCGCCTTGTCCTGACGATTCTCTGCAGCGTCGCCTTCTCGCTTGCGCTTCTGTCGATAATCTACTTCTACATCCTGAACCTGCCGATACTGGACTTTGCCCCGCTCTTCGTCGTTGTGACGATGCTCGGAGTGGGAATCGACTATGACATCTTCTTCGTGACCCGGATCAGGGAGGAGGCCCTCAAGGGAGAGTCAGACGATGTCGCCATCAAGACGGCGCTGGATAAGACGTGGGTCACGATATTCGGACTGGGGCTCGTCCTGGCCACCGTCTTCGCCTCGCTCGTCGCCACCGACATCGCCCTGCTGCAGGAGATCGGGTTCGTGGTAGCGGCCGCCGTGGTGATCGACGTCGGGGCCGTGATCCTCTTTTTCGTTCCTTCGCTGATGGCCATCGCGGAGAGGTTTAACTGGTGGCCGTCGAAGCTGGCCGAGCGGGAGTTAAAGGCCCAGCCGGACGAGCAAGAATAGCGCGCAGCTATCTCTCCAGCCAGATGGTCTTCTCGGCGGCTGCGGTGCGCTTGCCCGGCGCTACGGCGCCGTTCGCGTAGCCGACGTAGACTAGAGCGACCAGTGCCTCGTCCGGCTCCATGCCGAAAAATCTCCTTATCCCTTCGGAGTAGGAATGCGCGCCCGTCCTAACCGCCGTGGCGAGCCCGAGCGAGTGGGCCGCGAGCAGCAAGTTCTGCATAGCCGCCCCGGCGGCGACCATCTCCTCCTGCGGCAAGATGCCCTCTCCCTTCTTGGGCGAGCCTATGACCGCGACGATGACCGCAGCAGAGAGCGGCTTGTCCCTCTCCTTTGCGAGACGCTCCTGCGATTGGGGGATCGGTCCCGCGTTCATGGCCGCGGCGAGGGCCTCGCCCAGCCTCCTTCTCGCCTCCTTCTCAAGCACGACGAACCGCCATGGCTCGGTCATGTGGTGGTTCGGAGCCCAGGAAGCTGCCTCGATGATTGTCCGGATGTCAGAGCGGGACGGAATCCTGTCCGGGTCCATCTTCTTGACGGTCCTCCTCGACGCGATGGCGTCGGTAACCGGGTTCATTCCGCGCTCAGCCGCGACGACGGTAGATAAGCTCCCCATCCGACTGTGCACAGAACTTAAATACAAAATTCCGGCCTCGCAAGTACGATGAAGTTCTACCTCGACAGCGACAATCTGGCTGCCATCAAGAAGTACAACCAGATGGGGGTCGTCGACGGCGTCACGACGAACCCCTCCCTCGTCTCCAAGGAGGCGGGGGAGTTCGAGGAGATAATCGTCTCGATTTGCAAGGAGGTCAACGGCCCCGTCAGCGCCGAGGTGGTCAGCACAGACCACGACGGCATGGTCAAGGAAGCCAAGCACCTCTCCAAGCTCGCCCCCAACGTCGTGGTGAAGATACCGATGATCCCGGAAGGGCTGAAGGCGACCAAGACGGTCAGCGGGCTCGGGATACCCGTGAACATGACGCTCATATTCTCGGCGAATCAGGGCCTGCTCGCGGCAAAGGCCGGAGCCTCGTACCTCAGCCCGTTCATCGGCAGGCTCGACGACATCGGACAACGCGGGATGCAGGTGATCGAAGACCTGGCCGTGATCAGACAGAACTACAAGCTCAAGGCCGAGATACTCGTCGCCAGCGTCAGGCACCCGCAGCACGTGCTCGAGGCGGCGAAGCTCGGAGCCGGAATAGCTACGATGCCCCCCGACGTGCTCGAGAAGATGATGCAGCACCCCCTTACCGATATCGGACTGAAGAAGTTCCTAGACGACTGGGGCAGGGCCAGGAAACAGAAACCCTCGCTGACGGTCTAGGCTATCACCGCAGCCGGTAAGGCAAAGGTTTTAACGAGTCGTGCGGGCCGAGGGAGTTATGGCAAAGACATACACACTTCCACCTCTACCATACGCGTACAACGCACTGGAGCCGTACATCTCGCAGCAGATAATGACGCTGCACCATGACAAGCATCACAACGCTTACGTCACGGGCGCGAACGCAGCGCTCGACAAGCTCGAGAAGGCCCGCGCGGGCACGCTCCAGATAGACATCAAGGGGACCCTAAGAGACCTCAGCTTCAACGTCGGGGGTCACAAGCTCCACTCGATCTTCTGGAATAACATGGCGGCCGCAGGCAAGGGCGGGGGCGGCAACCCGAGCGGCAAGCTGGCCGATGCGATCACCCAGGATTTCGGGTCCGTCGACAAGTTCAAGGTACAGTTCAGCGACGCGGCCAAGGCCGTCGAGGGTTCCGGCTGGGCGCTCCTGCTGTACGACCACGAGCTGGGACAGCTGGTCCTGACGCAGGTCGAGAAGCAGAACTTCATGCACCTGCCTGAGCTTCCGATACTGCTCGGGCTGGATGTTTGGGAGCACGCCTACTACCTGCAGTACTGGAACGACCGAGCCAAGTACGTGGAAGCCTGGTGGAACGTGGTCAACTGGGAAGACGTGGCAAAGCGCTACGCTGCGGCAAGCAAGTAGCGCCGCACCCGTCCTTTTTCTCTGAGCCTCTTTCCTCTTGGAGACTACGCATCGATGACGCCGTACGTGAGCATGATTGCGCCCGAGACTATGGTTATTGTCAAGTCGAGGGGCCGGTGGGCGACGCTGACGAGGAGCGTGTTGGACTCAGATGTCCATGTAACGGGTCTTTTCCTTTGGGTCGAGGTCGACGGACCTCTTCCACTTCCCGGTGAAAGCCAGGACGAAGAACCTGCTGTCGAAGGCGAAGAGAAGGAGCGTCAGAGCATCGTCGAAAAGCGGCGGGATTGTGCCGAGGAGGCTCTCGACCGAAGCTGCCGTGCCCACGTCAGTGGCACCCTTCGGGTATCGCGCCTCCTCGCGGATGCTCCGAATCCGCAAGCTCCTCAATTATCCGGTTCCTCTCGGACGTCCTCTGCGCCCTGGTCAGCCTGTGCCCCCCTTTGGCGAGCTCGGTCCCTAGGTAGAACCAGAGAGAGTACGTCGCGAACATCACCACCGCTACGATGTCCGAGGCCCCGCTTCGCGCCGACCCCAGCGGGAGGCCGGAGTTCAGCATCCAGTTCGCCCCGCCGTACCAGTAGGGCAGCGGCCAAGGGAAGTACAACCAACCTAGATAGAGAGCTGCGCTGTAGACCCAGAACACCAGGACGACAGCAGCGCCAAAAGCAAGCAGGTACCTCCTGGATGCTCCCCTCGAGAGCACCCTGTCCCCGAAGACCTTGATGAGACAGTAGATCTTTCCGGCGACGAAGCCTATCAGCAGCAGCGCTGGCGGGTCAAGGAGGAAGCTCAGGGCGCTCTCGACTTATAATCCATGAAGAATGTGTTTAGATGTGATTAAGCATCTCAGGCTATTTATAGCGAGCATCTCCCTCCTTCATCTTGATGGGCAAGTTCACCATCAACACCGAGGGTCTGCCCTTCAGCCTTCCTTATACCCTCGATAGCGGCCAGGCATTCAGATGGCGTGAGAGCGGGAACTTCTGGTACGGGGTCCTCGACGGTGGGGTCCTGAAGATAAGGCAGGAGGAGCACGCGCTCCTCTGCTCCTCAAACTCCGATAGCATCGACACCCAGAAGGTCTTCCACTATTTCGCCCTCGACGAGGACATCGAGCGCATACTCGCCTCTGTCATGAAGGACCGCCACATCACCGAGGCCGTCCAGATGTACTACGGCCTTCGGATAATGAAGCAGGACGTCTGGGAGTGCCTCCTGTCGTTCGTCGTCGCGACCAACTCCAACATCCCCCGGATAAAGGGCATGATATCCAACCTCTGCGAGCGCTATGGTGAGAAGGTGGAGTTCGAGGGCGAGACTTACTCTCTCTTCCCGGGGGCTGGTGCAATTGCGCGCGCGACCGTGACCGAGCTCGCAGGGTGTGGCCTGGGCTATCGCGCAAGGTACGTAAAGGACATCAGCGAGGCCGTCGACAGCGGCTGGATGAGCCTCGAGGAGCTCCGGCTCCACGACTATGCGAGGGCGAGGGAGCTCCTCACTGAGGAGGTCCTAGGCAAGAAGACGCTCATGGGGATCGGACCGAAGGTGGCGGACTGCGTCCTGCTCTTCTCCTGCGACAAGACGTCGGCTTTCCCGATCGACGTCTGGATGGCGAGGGTCCTCGCAAGGGACTATCCCGGCCTCTTCGACGCAGAGCTCACCGCGAAGCTGGCCTCGAAGGTCTCGGGGCAGGCTAGCCTCTCGGAGGCTACTTACGAGCGGTTGGCTTCCGCCGCCAGGGGTTACTTCGGAGATTACGCAGGCTATGCGCAGCAGTATCTGTTCCATCGCGAGCGACTGAAGGAGGGCTGAGCCTATTCCTTCTTGGCTTTCTTGGGAGCCTTCTTTGTCGCCTTGGCCTTCTTCTCCACCTTCGGCTCCTTGGGTTCCTTCGGCTTCTTGGGGGCCGGGACGTGCCACTCCTTTAGCGTGGCGACGTTCCCGTCGAGCGATGACCTCCGCCTGATGTCGACAGGGACACCGATTCTTCTGGCGATGGTAAACGTGAGACCTGCGGCGGCCAGTTCTCCAAAGGAGAACCCCTTTGCATGCCTTTCGTGCATCCTCCCCTCGTACCGCGAAAGCACGGACGCCTCAGGAGCCGGCGCCATCTTGGCCGCGCGGTCCTCGGTCTTGGCCGTCCCGGCCTCGCTCTCGACCTTCTCTGGCTTCTTCTTCGAGGGCTCCTTGGCCAGAGCCTTCTTCTTTGCCGCCTTCTCACTCATGTCTTGGCACCGCCCGTCCCGCGGACTTTAAAAGTAGTTCCCTCGGCGAACCTGCCTATCCGTCAGCCGACCCGCTTCAACGACCCGGGCGCGTCTGCCTATGTCTGCGCCGACGGGGAGGGGCTTTCGAGCGCCTCCCGGCTCCAACTGCAAGGCGATAATCCTCGACGCGACGGACTCGGCCGCGGGGTGGAGCCGCGGTCCCGGGGACCTGCAGGGCCTCTCCTTGAACGGCTTCTGGCCGCTGACTGTAAAGGGTCGGATGATACGTCGGACGATTACTCCATGAAAGTACAAGAGCTCGTCACAAGCACTTCTGCAGTTCCGTGCTCGGCCCTGGGTCCGGCAGTGTCCGCAGTAGTATGGCCAGCGGCTGCCGAGTAGTTGGTGATGGTGGTGAATCTCGAGGTTGTACTCAGCGTTTCGAAGGATGTGCTTTCGTTGGTAAAGGTGGAACCCTGGGACATCGTGACCCCGTAATCCGTGCATGCAACTCTATCGGTAGAACGGGAAGACAATCGGCGGTGATCTCGACGAACAAAGGCGGCGACCAGCAAGATGACCACCGCAACCGAGATCGCGACGAACCATCTCTTCGTACCATCATCTGCCAGGCAGAAGCCTCGTTGACAGGCTTTCTGGTTCAGCGTGGTCGCCTTTCTTCTCCCTCGACATCGCATCTGCCGGCTTGGGCATCTCGATACAGAGAATCGTGCGGCTCCACGCAGCCGTGATGGGTCTGACGATCCTCCAGAATAGGGGTGTCTTTCTTGGGGTTTCTCGTCTTTTCCGCGGCCGCCGCCTTCATTGATACGTTCCGCCTCGTTGTCGTGGACCTTTCCATCGGAAGCGACCTCCCTGGTCTGCTGGCTCAAGGATGTTCGCCATGAGCCCGGCGCTCGTCCCAGAGAGAGAACTCCGGAAGCAGTCATAGACAGGGTTTGGCGCCAGATTGCCCGGTCCCGTTCAACCCGGGATTTCAGAGAACCGGCCCGCCCTGGAAACGCTTAAGAAAGTCAGGACGAGCGAGCGTTCGTCCCGCGGTAGCTCAGCCTGGTAGATCCAAACCGGAACCAAAAGCTTCCGGCTGTAGCGGTCGGCTTCCGGCTGACGCATTCAGCCTATTAGGCCACAGAAACCGGAGCGTCGTCGGCTCAAAAGGACCTCACGGTCCGGAGTCTCCGACCCGCGGGACACGTTTTTCAACTTTCGCCTTTGTTATCTAGCTGCGGGTCGGCAGTAGAGACGCCCGTATCTTGCGTCAACCGCGCCGAGAACGACCCCGGGCCGGCCCTACATCAGCTCTAACGCTGGTCATGGCCAGAAGACTTATCCCGACTCGGGGAACAATCTCGAAGAGCATCGCTCCGCATTGATCGAAACCGAGGGACTCACCAAGAGGTTCGGCGGGCTGACTGCGGTCTACTCGGTGACGTTTTGCGTCGGCGAGGTCGAGGTCTTCGGGCTTCTCGGACCGAACGGGGCCGGCAAGACGACGACCGTGAGGATGCTCTCGTGTCTGGTCTCAAAGTCAGAAGGGACGGCCACGGTCGGCGGCTATCACATCGGAAGGGCATCCGACGCCGAGAAGATAAGGGGGTTGATCGGTGTGCTGCCGGAGAGCGTAGGCCTCTACGAGGACCTCAGCGTCCGCAAGAACGTCGAGTATTACGGCAAGATACACGGGGTCGCCCAGCACAGAAGGGACGCGAACATCGAGCGGCTCCTGAAAAGACTCGGACTCTGGGACAAGAGAGACGCCGCCGTCGGTTCGTTCTCCAAGGGCACGAAACAGAAGGTTGCCATAGCGAGGGCGCTGGTGCATGACCCGAAGGTGGTCTTCCTCGACGAGCCCACGGCGAACCTGGACCCCGAGTCCTCCAAGACCATCCGCGATGTCATCCTAGAACTCAAACGCGACGGCAAGACGGTCTTCTTCAACACTCACAACCTCGACGAGGCGCAGCGGGTCTGCGACAGGGTCGGCATCATAAAGGGACGGCTCCTCGCCGTCGATTCGCCGGCGCAGCTCAGCAACTTGGAGCGGCGCAGGAGGACGGCGTTCCAGCTGGAGAAG
>CAZAMW010000072.1:0-7176 GCA_964486265.1 uncultured Nitrosopumilales archaeon
GTCAGATGCGAGCTTCCTGACCGACGCAAAGGACGCCAGGTCCGCGAGCATCAACGAGACTCCATCCTTGGTGACGCCCGCCGTCCGAATGACCTCAGCGCGAGCCTCCTCTCCCCTCGCAGAGTCGCGGCAGACCATGATGACGTGCGCGCCCAACTTTGCGAGCGCAGAGCTTGTCGCCTTGCCTATACCTGAGTTGGCTCCCGTGATCATGCAGTTCTTGCCTGCTATCCAGCTTGCCTCGCTCGATTGCAACGCGAATCCGTAATCCAGCGAGCGGGGAACGATAAAGCTGCTCCGGTGTCCCTCTCCTCGGCGGAGATTCGGGGTTGGAATTCGTTCCTCGGGTTTGATTCCGTCTCAACGTTCCACTTTTCGTTAGGGACCGATGCCAAAATCGAGACGAAAATGCCAACAGCTGTCCTCGTCGTGGACGAGGGCATCCTCCTGGATGCGCTGGACCCCATCCTCACCGAGGCGGAGTCGATGCGCTTCCTCAGCCTATCGAGGACCTCAGCTAGGACTTGCCCATCCCCCGCAGGACATCGACAGAAAATTCAGGTCTCGACCTCTGGGTTGTAGTCTTCCGGAGAGAGTCCGAACGTCCATGCGAGGGCTCCTTTGACCGTCTTCGTATCACGCCCAGGATCGACCCTGATAACAGCACTCTTCCCGCTGGACGGAGACTGGACCCGTACAAACCTGGCTGGAGCAATCTCTGGGTCGTCCCGAAGATCAATCTGGAGAACCTCGTAGTGGAGGTCTCGACCGTTCCAAGGGTCATTCACATCCGATTCATCGATTATCTTGGCACCTAGTTCTGACAAGAAGGCTTCGTAGCCGTAATGTCGGATTGCTACTGCACGTTGTTCGCCGTCTCGCAGTTGGAGAAGACCCTTGGGAGGGATTGCTCGCCTGGTTACCGCCCCCCATGTTGGCTGATCAAACAATACACCATGAATGAAGAATTGTCTCGTCCCGTCGTACCATGTCAGAGCGGGTTGGTCTACACTATGGAGCAAGTGTCTATCGTCAACCAAACAGTCACGCGGTTTAGGCAAGGCAACGACCATCGTCGTGGTGCAGAAGCAGTGTAAGACGCCTTTCTTGAGGAAGGAAAGGTACCTTTGAGCCTTATCAGAGGAGATGAGGTTGATTCGTAGAAAGAACTCTGCTCGCAGAGCAAATCCGATATCCTCAAGCAATCCGATCCCGTCTCCTCGGTCCAGTCCCTCTCCGAATGCCGACGACGAAAATCTGATAGCATTTCGTCTCAGTTCCGAGCAATAGCCTGAAATCTCTTGTTTCGTGGTTAGGTCGAACCGACTTGATCCGACATTGTCGAGATCAGTTTTGATACCTCCTACCAACCTAGTCTCAATAGTTGGGTTTACTGGGTCTCCTATCGATGGTGCGGACCTGACTGCCCGTCCCCAGTCTGCGGGACTGTTGGCAAGGATAATCTCAGGTTGCTTCGCCGTGAGAGAAGCAGAGCGATAGATCCAATTGATGTCGGCCTGAATCTCGGATGGTGAAATGAGAGGACCCGATCTCCAGGGCCCAAAGAGGCGTCGAGACCAAGATTGCCTTGCCTCCTCGAGAACCTCTCTTTGCTGAGGTGAGAGAGGACCTGGAGGGGGCTTCAAGATCCCACCTCAGTCAACGATGAAACCCTTTGTGACTGGGACGTCGGGGAAGTATTCTCGTTGATTCCTCATCAGGTAGATGCCGGGTTCGAAATTCAGAGCTTCGTGTTCAAGGTGAACCACCCTCCCCGGCTCTTCCAGCTGAATGTAGACTTGGCCGTTCGCCTTGAAGACTCTGCCTCCTTCAAGACGATGCGAATAGCCTTTGGCGTCTCCTCTTGCCAGGACCATGTCATCGGTCTCCCTCGCTCCTGGAGGAAGCGACTCTATTCTGCTGAAGTAAAGGCCTCCTTGCCTCCCTGCCGACTTGACGGCTGGCCTGCTGCCTGTCATCCGTTATCGATGCGATTTCATCTCGCCTGACTATATAGGTTGCCTCCGGCCACAGGGTCTCGCAGCGTGAGTGACTGGGACGCCCTTCTGTCAGTTGTTCGATTAGGATTGCTGATCACTCGTCATGTGCAGGACTCGGCCTGAGAACGCATCTCGTCGATCGTCCTGCCTACCGCTTGTTCGAGGCCCGCCGGGAGGCCGAGCGGCGAAGTGCTAGGAAGCATGGGAGGCGCCCTGAGCTGCTTGACAAACCTCCTGATTGTCTACTCGCCTTCATCGCAAATTGATTGAGACTCGTCTCGGCGCTTCTCCGCGTCGGCGAGGTGCCTCTCGTGGCCATAAACTTCCTTGACGGCGTCCTTCACGCTGCATTGGAGGACGCCTGCACTTAACGGACTGAGATTCTGACTCATGGCGTAAGGTGCGGGGGGTGGGATTCGAACCCACGAACCCCTAGGGGAAGGGATCTCTTACAGACGCTCGGTCAGGGCTTAAGTCCCTCGCCGTTGGCCAGGCTTGGCTACCCCCGCGAGTTTTGCCCACGAGACAGGCGTTTAATTAAGAATTGAGTCAGGTCAGCATCTTCAACAGCCCTTCCAGAGGTAGGGTGTTCGCAACGTCCTTCTTCTCCAGCCACGCCCTCCTGGCCACCGTAGTCCCGTACTCGACGTTCTCCAGCTCTCCGATGCTGTGCGCGTCCGAGTCTATGATTAGGTTGACCCCCTCCTCCATCGCCCTGCGGGCCCAGACGTCGTCCAGGTCCATGCGCATGGGAGAGCCGTCTATCTCGAGCATCTTGCCATGGTCCTTGGCGGTGGCGATGACCTTGGGCAGGTCGATCGGGTTTGGGTCTCTCTTCCCGATGAGCCTGTTCGTGGGATGGAACAGCACGTCGACGGCCGGATGCGAGAGCGCCATGACGGCCCTCTCCGTCAGCTTCTCGGGGCTCTGCCTGTAGGCCTGGTGTATCGACGCGCCTACCATCTCGAAGTTCTCGAGGAATGACCGGCTGTAGTCGAGCGTGCCGTCCGACCTCACCTCGGCCTCGACGCTCTTGATGATGCGGAAAGGCTTGAGCCTGTCGTTGAGTTCGTCTATGGCCTTCCACTGTTTTCTGAACCTCTCCTCCGAGAGCCCGTTCGCCACTCCGACCGAGACCGAATGGTCGGTGAACGCGATGTACTCGTACCCCCTCTTCCGCGCGGCAGTTGCCATCTTCTCCAGCTCGTCGGCACCGTCGCTCCAGGTGCTGTGCATCTGGAGGTCTCCCCTCAGGTCCTCCGCCTCGACAAGGTTCGGGAGCTTGCCTTCCCTGGCCGCCTCGATCTCCCCTCTTGCTTCCCTCAGCTCCGGCGGGATGTAGCTCAGTCCGAGCTTAACATACACCTCCGTCTCGGTCCTGCCGGCGACCCTCTTCCCCGTCTTCGTGTCCGAGAGGCTGTACTCGTTGAGCCTCCAGCCGCGCTCGATCGACAGGCTCCTGAGGAGGACGTTGTGGTCCTTCGACCCGGTGAAGTAGAGGAGGGCGGCCCCGTAGTCCCCCTTCTTGATGACCCTAATGTCCACCTGGACGCCATTCTTCAGTACGACGCTGGTCTTGGTGCTGCCGCTCCCGATAACCCGGTCCAGCCCGGAGTACTCCTCGACCGCCTTCGGCGCGCGAGCGTCAGACGTGAGGATGTCCAGGTCCCCGACGGTCTCCTTCCCCCTGCGGAGGCTCCCGGCGACCTCGACGGCTACCCCCTTCGACTTGAAGAACGCGACTATGTCCTTCGACAGGTAGACCGCTTCGACGAGGAGCATGCGGCTCTGGCCGGGTTTTGCCTTCTCCACCGACTCCAGCAGCCTCTTCGCTATCACCTCGCCGACAGCAGGGGTCAGGGCGCCGGTGGTCAGCCCCTCCTTCAGCTGTTCTATGGTTCTGACCCCGTACTCCTTCGAGAGTTTGTAGGCCGTCCTCGGTCCTATCCCTTGGACCTGCATCAGCTCCACGGCGCCGGCCGGGACCTTCTTCTCCAGCTTCTCCAGGAACTCGAGCTTGCCCGTCCGGAGATACTCGTCTATCTTCTTCGCGATGCCCTCCCCCACGTACTGTATCTGGTCGAGCTCGCCCCTCTTCCAGACGTCCTCGACGTCCTCCCCCAGGTTCTTGATGCTGGTCGAGGCCCGCCTGTAGGCGATCGCCTTGAACCTGTCCTCTCCCGCCGCCTCCGAGAGCAGCGACAGCTTCTCGAGGAGCCCGGCCACATCGTGGTTTCTCATCTACTTCCACCATCCGAATTCCTTCGGCACCCTAGAGGTTATGACGTCGGCTCCCGTCTCGGTCACTATGACGTCGTCCTCGATCCTCACGCCAAAACGGCCCTCGTAGTACACGCCGGGCTCGACGGTGAAGACCATTCCAGGCCGTAGCTTCTTGCGGCCTCCGGTGACGATGTAGGGCTCTTCGTGGATCTCCAATCCGAGGCCGTGTCCGGTCCGATGGAAGAAGCGCTCCCCCCTTCCGGCCGCCGCAATCCTGCTCCTGGCAGCCAAGTCGACGTCTCCGGTCAGGGCGTCGGGCACGACGGCCCTCAGCCCGGCCGACTGTCCCTCCAGGACATCGGCGTAGGCGTCCTCGACCCGCTTGTCCTTCCCGATGACGAACGTCCTCGTGATGTCAGCGTTGTATCCGCCCACCGTGCAGCCCGCGTCTATGAGGAAGGCCTCATCATCGCGCAGCTTCGCGGACGACGGTGCCCAGTGAGGGTCGGCCGCGTGCTTCCCGGCCTGCACGTCGCAGAAGTCGACAGACTCTGCCCCTTCGGCAAAGGCCGCTTCCCGCATAGCCCTTGCGACCTCGAGCTCGGTCGAGCCAGCCCTCGCGAACCCGGGCACCTTCAGGTACGCCCTCGAGAGCATCGATGCCGCCTTCTTCAGAGACGTTATCTCGCTGGCGTCCTTCGTCTCCCGCATCGATTGCAGCAGCCGGTCGGCAGGCTCCAGCGAGAGCTTCTTGTCGCTCACGTGGGCGAGATAGCCGAAAGGGACCTGACCCTCGCACCCCCACCTCCCCTTGAGCGGGAGCTCTCTCCTCAGCGAGTCGAACGCCCCTGCGGGTCCACCCGCGTCGTCCCACCTGTGTATCCCTATCCCGAGGGGGGACCTCGAATACGGTCCTGCCTCCAGGGTGGGCGCCACGAGGTTCACAGACCCCGCCGCAGGCACGAAGAACAAGAACGGTCTCTCGAGAAGCTTTGACTGGACTCCCGTGTAGTATCTGACGTTCGAACCGGGCGCCATCACGACGCCATCGAGCTCCTCGAGCGCTAGGGCTCTCTGTAGCCTCTCCAGCCTCCTGACGAAGACCGAACGGGAAGCCATACTCCGTCAATGGATGCGAAGAATGCGGCTATTAATCCCTCGTTAGGCCAGCTGGACCGAGTTGGGATTAAAGCAAGACCTCGTCTTCCCCATCGCCAAGAGATGGATAGCGGGCAAGGACATGAAGACGGGGCTCGAGGCCGCGAAGGAGGCAAACAGGAACGGGTACTTCGCCCTCCTCAACTTTCTGGGCGAGGACGTGACCGACCCCACTCTCGCCGAGAGCCAGTGTGGCGAGTACACGGCTCTGCAGAGAGCGATATCCGATTCTTCCATCGAAGGTTCGGTCTCGGTGAAGCTCACCCAGCTCGGACTGCTCACCGACGAGACCGTCATGAAGAAGAGGTTGACCGGTCTGGCCTCTGCCGCTTCTTCGATGGGGCAGCAGCTCTGGCTGGACATGGAGGGTTCGCGCTTCACCGACAAGACCCTCGAGACGTACCGCGAGCTGCACCAGACCTACCGCAACACGGGAGTTGCCCTCCAGGCCTATATGCGGCGCAGCGAGGCTGACCTCTCCTCGCTGACCGAGACGGGGGCAATGGTCCGCCTCGTGAAGGGGGCCTACAACGAACCCCGCGACCTGGTCTACAGCTCCAGGAAGGAGACGGCCGAGAACTACCTGCGACTCTTGAGGCAGCTCTTCGAGCGGGCGGAGAACTTCACCGTGGCGACGCACGATTCAGCGCTGATAGACGAGGCGAGGCGGCTCTCCTCTTCCCACAACGCGAGGTTCGAGTTCGGAATGCTCCGGGGCATCAGGGACGAGCTGAAGAAGGAGCTAGTCTCGTCCGGCTTCAAGGTGGTCGATTACATCCCCTACGGCGACCAGTGGTACTCCTACTCCGTGAGGAGGATAAAGGAGCATCCCAGCAACATGTGGTTGCTCTTGCGGTCGCTCGTCTAGCCCTTCTAAGCCTTAAATAACTCGCGGGCGCCGGAACCCAAGAACCGAAATGGCTCTCGACGCGCTGGAGATCGGCGTCATCGCGCTGATGGGTATCGCCGTGTTCATCTGGGGTCCCGAGAAGGTCCCGGAGATCGCCAGGACGATCGGCAACGCCAGAAAGCAGCTGGACGGCTACACAAGGCAGCTGCAGGGGATATCGAAGGAGCTCCAGACATCCATGGATACGGGCAACTTTGACAACCTGGGCAACGTCCTCACGGGCGCGGCGGCCGGGCCGATATCGGGAGCGCCCACGGAGTCAGCCGGCAGCACCGTTCCGTCGGAGACACAGACACCCGTCGCTCCATCCTCACCTCTCGCTGCACCAGCCGTCAAGTCAGGCGACCAGCTGCTGCTCGAGATGGCGAAGCAGCTCAGGATAACCACACAGGGCAAGACCAGGGACGAGATCCAGACAGAGATACTCGCAAGGTTCGAGGTCCCCGTGGAGGCTCAAACCCCGCAGGTCGCACAGAGCACCCCGGCCAAGTCACCAGCCGCCCCGTCGCCGGCGTCGGCGTCGCAGGCAGCCACCTGAGCGTTGTCTACTCAGTTCGCTGTTGATGCTCAAGTAGTATAGACCCCGTCTGCAAAATATCGCCAGACCCGTATCATGCTACAAGGTCAATCAAGATGAGCACCTACACAACCGGACAGACATGGGGAGCCCTAAGGAAGGCATGGAAGGCGTACAAGATCGCAAAGGTCCAGAACGACGCGGTTCGCATGAAGGAATACTCTGAGCGCATCCGCACCCTTCAGACCCAGCTCGGCGTTCCACAGACCACCTTCTCTGCATAGACTTCGGGTTAGCGTACGGACAGGAGAAGTCCCCCTTCTCCTCTCTTTTTTCTGAATCGAACTCTAGAGGTTCTTCTGAATGTT
>CAZAMW010000073.1:0-7117 GCA_964486265.1 uncultured Nitrosopumilales archaeon
AGCTCTCCGGACCCAAGATCGTCAAGCTGATGCGCAGCATCCTCCCACCGGAGGCGATCCTCACCACGGGCGTGGGCAGGCACCAGATGTGGTGCGAGATACACTACAAGGTGCTGCGCCCGAGGACGTGGATCACTTCTACGGGGCTTGGCACCATGGGCTTTGGACTTCCCGCGGCGATAGGCGCCAAGCTCGCCGCCCCGAACGTCCCCGTCGTGGACTTCGATGGCGATGGCAGCTTCGTCATGACCGAGCAGGCTCTGGCGACGGCGGTCGAGGAAAGGATACCCGTCGTCTCGATAATCATCAACGACCGGAGCCTGGGCATGGTCGAACAGTGGCAGCGGCTGATGTACAACCGCCGCTTCGTCGGCATCAGATTCCAGAACATCCCCGACTTTGTCAAGCTCGCCCAGGCGTACGGGGTACAAGGTCGCCTGGTCGGCTCGCTCCAGGAGTTCGGTGACGCCCTCAGGGAGGGCATCAGGAGCGACCAGCCTTCGGTCGTGGAGGTGCCGGTCTCTCACGAGGAGGACGTCTTCCCGTTCATGCCCCCGGGCAAGGGAATCAAGGACACGGTGTACGGCACTTCGAAGGAGATGGCGGTCTTCTGACTGTCGAAAAGGTGCTCTCGGCCCTGGTGGAGAACAAGCCCGGGGCTCTGTTCAGGGTGGTCCACGTGGTCCGGCTGATGCGGTTGAACATCGAGGGCATGACGCTCGGTGTCACCAACCACGGAGAGGACTGCAGGATCACGATAACCCTCGACGGAGACGAGGCTGCGGTGGAGCACGTGGCCCGGCAGCTCGTCAAGGTGATCGACGTCCTGGAAGCACACACGTACAGCCCGGAGGAGGTGACCGCCCGCGAGCTCGCCCTGATCAAGGTCAACACGGACAAGATGTCCGTGGCGGACATCCAGAAGATGAGACTGTGCCGCATCGTCGATTCCTCGGCCCACTCGGTGGTGGTCGAGGTCGTCGGCAGCGCAAGGGAGATTGACGATTTCGTCAAGAGCCTCACGACGGCCGTGCTGGACATCGCGAGGACTGGTGTCGCGGCGCTCCCGAAGGAGTTGCCGGCATGACCGAGCGGACCATCCGGGTTTTCGACACGACCCTTCGGGACGGGGAGCAGACGCCGGGCGTCTCCCTCACGCCGGCCGAGAAGGTCGAGATAGCGAAGGCGCTCGACAGACTTGGTGTCGACGTCATCGAGGCGGGCTTCCCGATAACATCGAAGGGTGAGCAGGAGGCGGTAAGGTCGGTAGCCAGGGCGGGGCTGAGGGCGGAGGTCTGCGGGCTCGCCCGAGCCGACAAGGCCGACATCGATACAGCCATCGGATGCGGCATCACCGGCATCCACGTCTTCCTCGCCTCATCGGACATACACCTCCAGCACAAACTGCACATCACGCGAGAGCAGATGCTCAGGCAGGCCGCCGAGGCCGTAAGATACGCGAAGGGTTTTGGCGTAAAGGTAGAGTTCTCTGCGGAGGACGCCACTAGGACCGACCTCGAGTTCTTCAAGCAGGTAGTTAGGGCCGTCTCGGACGCCGGCATGGACCGCTTCGACATCCCTGATACCGTGGGCATCGCGACGCCCCAGAGGATAACCGAGTACGTCATGGCCGCCAGGTCCGTCTCAGACGTCATGATCAGCATGCACTGCCACAACGACTACGGCCTCGCTGTGGCGAACAGCCTCGCTGGCGTGCTGGCGGGCGCCGACCAGGCGCACCTCACCGTGAACGGGATAGGCGAGCGTTCGGGAAACACCTCTCTCGAGGAGTTCGTCATGGGCTGTCAGAACCTGTACGGTTGGCGCACCAAGATCGACTATTCTCTGCTCTACGAGACTTCGAGGAAGGTCGCCGCGCTGACAGGGGTGGTCATCCAGCCGAACAAGGCGATAGTCGGAGACAACGCGTTCGGGCACGAGTCGGGGATCCATACGCACGGGATCCTGAACGACCCGTCGACCTACGAGCCCTTCGACCCTTCGATGGTTGGGCGTACAAGGTGGCTCCAGGCTGGCAAGCACGCCGGCAGACACGGTGTTGCGGCGCAGCTGAGGGCCATGGGACTGAAGCCCAAGGAGGAGAGCCTCCGCCTCATAGTAGACAAGGTAAAGGAGACCGGGGACAAGGGCGTGACGATAACCGATTCCGACCTCTACCAGATCGCGGTCCAGATCATGGGGGGCGGCAGCGCCGAGAGGAACGAGCTCGTCGAGCTGGAGGGTCTCGAGGTTGTGACGGGCATCAAGCGGCTTCCCACCGCCACCGTCAAGCTGCTAGTCCGCGGTCACCTGTACGAAGCAACCGAGGTCGGCTCGGGAGCCGTCGATGCCGCTGTCAACGCCATCCAGAAGATATTCAGCAACATCGAGACCGTGAGACTGAAGGATTACAGGCTCGAGGCCCTCACAGGTGACTCGAACGCCGTCGCGGACGTCACGGTGAAGCTCGAGGACGACGCAGGGAACACCGCCTCCGGGAGAGGGATGAAGAGGGACATCGTCGTCGCGAGCGTCGAGGCCATCGTGGCCGGGACGAACGCTCTGCTCGCGAAGAAGCTCGAGACGACCGGCTCCGAGAAGACGCCGACCCAGAGCACCGCTGGACCGATAGAGGGGGTGTAGAGTATGGGCTCCACAATCTCCGAGAAGATAATCTCGCGCGCCGTGGGAAGGAAGGTCAGCGCGGGCGAGCTGATAGAAGCTATGCCCGTAGACAAGCTCTACTTCAACGAGGTCATAGGACCGCCCGCGATCCTGAACTTCCAGAAGGACTTCGCCGACGTCTTCCAGAGCGCCGGCAAGAGGATGAAGGTCTTCGACCCCATGAGGGTCGCTTTCATGCCCGACCATACGGTCCCATCCTGTTCGATAATGGTCAGCAGCGGCATCAAGCTGATGGCGAACTTCGCCAAAGACCAGGGCATAGCCATGTACAAGGAGGGAGACGGCATCGAGCACACGATAGCCTCCGAGGAGGGGTTCGTGCTGCCCGGAGAGATAGCCGTGGCTACCGACTCGCACACGTGCACGCAGGGCGCGCTGGGCTCGCTCGCGTTCGGCATCGGCACGACGGAGGCGGAGAACCTGCTCGCCACCGGCGAGCTCTACTCCTTCACGGTGCCCGAGACCATCCGTTTCAAGGTCGATGGCGCCCTGGGTTACGGCGTGTACCCCAAGGACCTGGTGCTGCACATACTAGGGACCATGGGCGAGGGAGGGTGTTCAAAACGGATCGCTGAGTACAGCGGTTCCACCTTCGACTCGATGGACATGGACGGCAGGTTCACGGTCTGCAACCTCTCTGTCGAGATGAGCGCGAGGACGGCCATCGTGAATCCTGACGCAACGACCATGTCCTACGTAGAGGCGGCGCTCCACGGGAGGGGCGCATCTCTGACGCCCGAGCAGTCCGGCATGATAGCCCGAAGCGACGACGACGCGGTCTTCTCCAAGACGGTCGAGGTAGACGCATCCAAGGTAGAGCCGACCGTGTCGCTACCACACTCGCCCGCGAACGCCAGGCCGGTGAGCGAGGTCAACGACCACATCAATGTCGTCTTCCTGGGCTCCTGCGCCAACGCCCGGAGGAGCGACCTCATCGTCGCGGCGAGGATACTAAAGGGAAGGAAGGTCCACCGCGACACCAACCTTGTGGTCATACCGGCCAGCAGGAAGGTCTACAACTGGGCGATGGACAACGGTATACTGCGGACAATCGCGGAGAGCGGCGCGAACATCGAGTCGTCCAACTGCGGGCCATGCTTCGGAAAGCACATGGGAATCCTGGCGCCCGGCGACAGGTGCCTCAGCACCAGCAACAGGAACTACAAGGGCAGGATGGGTTCCCCGGAGGCCTTCATCTACCTCGGATCCCCGGCCGTCGCAGCGGCCACCGCAGTCGAGGGAAGGATAGCCGACCCGCGCAAGTACCTAGGTGAATGATTTGGAGCTCAGAGGAAAGGTAGCCAAGAAGTACGGCGACGACATCAACACGGACTACATCATCCCGGCCTACCTCCTGCAGGAGAGCTGGGACAAGCAGTTTTTCGCCGACCACGCGTTCGAGTACTACGACCCGTCCTTCAAGACGGCGTGCAGGGCCAACAAGGAGAGCATCGTCGTCGCCACCAACAACTTCGGCTGCGGCAGTTCCAGGGAGCAGGCGGTCTACGCCGTGAAGTACAACAACGTCGTCGCGGTCGTCGCCCAGTCCTTCCCTGACATCTTCTACAGAAACTGCCTGAACAACGGTCTCCTTCCGATACAGGTGGAGGACACGAGCAAGATCGGAGAGGGAGACGAGCTCCTCATCGACCTCGACGGCCGCTCGCTGAAGAACCTGACCAAGGGCGGGCATTACGCGATCATCGCTACGGACTCAGCCATAGACCAGATGAAGAAGGGCGGTTTCATGGGCTTCGTAAGGGAAAGGCTGAGGACAAGGCTGGCCTCGGCGACCTGAACAGGCGAACGCATTGACGACCTACACGATCGCGCTTCTCGAAGGGGACGGAATCGGTCCCGAAGTCTCGGCGGCTTCCGTCCAGGTGCTCCGGGCGCTGAAGGGCAGGTTCGACCTGGCTTTCGACATCAGGAAGACACCAGCCGGTGACAGGTGCAAGGCCGAGAGGGGCGAGGCGCTCCCGGATTCCTCCGTCTCCGCGATCAAGGATTCCGACGCATGCCTGAAGGCACCAGTGGGAGACACGGCGGCTGACGTGATAGTCCGGCTCAGACAGCTCCTCAACCTGTACGCCAACATCAGACCATCTCGGACTCTCCCACACGTCCCGTCGCTGAAGCCGGGGATCGATTTCGTAATCGTCCGAGAGAACACAGAGTGTCTCTACAAGGGGATGGAGTTCGAGTTCGAAGGCGGCGTGATCGCGCTGCGCACGATAACGAGGAGGGCGTCGACCAGGATAGCCGAATACGCGTTCCTGCTGGCCGAGCAGAGAAGCAAGACCAGGGAGGTGTTGGCTGTTCACAAGTCGAACGTGCTCAGGAAGAGCGACGGACTGTTCGCAGGATGCTGCAGGGAGGTCTCGGCGAAGCATCCGGGCATAGCGTTCAGCGAGATGCTCGTGGACTCTGCCGCGATGAACCTCATCAGGATACCGGAGCGGTTCGACGTGATCGTGACCACCAACATGTACGGTGACATACTCTCCGACGAGGCGGCGCAGACGGTCGGCGGGCTCGGACTAGCCCCCTCGGCGAACATAGGCGAGACCTTTGCAATATTCGAGCCCGTCCACGGGGCCGCCCCGGACATAGCCGGCGAGGGACGGGCGAACCCCGTCGCCATCATCCTGACGACCTGCATGATGCTCGAGTGGCTCTCGAAGACGCGCAACGACAGGAATTGTGCCGAGGCTGCGGAGGCGGTCAGGACGGCCGTGAACAGGGCGCTCGAATCGGGCGTCAAGACCGTCGACCTGGGCGGGAACGCCTCCACGGCCGAGGTCGGCGATGCCGTCGCGAAGGGTGTCTCCCGGTGAGCGATGCGTAAATAGTCCTCAGAAATCCGACAATCGGGCGATAGATAGATGACACCGACAAAGAGAATCTGGTTGGACGGGAAGTTCGTCGCATGGGACGACGCCAAGATTCACGTACTCACGCACGCTCTGCACTACGGTTATGCGATCTTCGAGGGTATTCGATGCAACTCCACGACCGACGGTCCGGCGGTCTTCAGGCTCAGGGAGCACCTCGACCGTCTGTTCGACGGTGCCCGGGTCTACAAGATGCGCGTCCCTTACTCTAGGGAGCAGCTCATGGGCGCCTGTGTTGACCTGGTGAAGGAGAACGGTCTGAAGGACTGCTACCTCCGGCCCATCGTATTCAGCGCCGCGGGCGAGATGGGCGTCAACCCTCTCAAGAACCCGGTAGTCGGCGCGATAGCCTGCTGGGAATGGGGGGCCTACCTCGGCGAAGAGGGGATGGAGAAGGGCATACGCTGCACGGTCTCCAGCTGGTCCAGGATAGACTCCAAGATGCTGCCCCCCCAGGCCAAGTGCGCCGCGAACTACGCCAACTCGATACTTGCGAAGACCGACGCGCTCGCGGCCGGATACGACGAGGCTATTCTGCTCACCCAGGAGGGCATGGTGGCCGAGGGCTCGGGCGAGAACATTTTCCGCGTAAGAAACGGTGAGATGTACACGCCCACCATGGACTCGGGGATCCTCGGAGGTGTGACCCGTGCGTCCATCATGCAGATAGCGAGGGACAACGGCATCACGGTACACGAGCAGAACTTCACGCGCGAGGGGTTGTTCAACGCCGACGAGCTCTTCTTCACCGGAACGGCGGCGAACGTGACCCCTATACGGGAGGTCGACGGCAGGACGATAGGGAACGGTCAGTTTCCGGTCACGAAGAAGATCCAGCAGGTCTACCTCGACACAATCCACGGAAGGGTGGAGAAGTACAGGCCGTGGCTCTCGTACGTCAGGTGAGGACCTGACACTGCAGAACGTTTAATGACACCTCCAGCTCCCGGTTCGTGAACCACGTGCAAAGAGAAGCCGACCTCGTCGTGATCGGTGGAGGTCCTGGAGGCTACGTCTGCGCCATCCGCGCGGCACAACTGGGAGTGAAGACGGTGCTCGTCGAGAAGGCGAGGCTCGGGGGAGAGTGCCTTATTGCGGGATGCATCCCCTCAAAGTCGATAATATCCGTGGCAAAGTCGTACGACAAGGTTCGTGAGGGAGCGAGGTTCGGGATCCGCGCGAAGGACCTCGCCGTCGACATGGAAGCGCTCCAGGTCTGGAAGGCCTCGGTCGTGACCTCGCTCGAGACCGGCGTGGCCACTCTGCTCAAGGGGAACAAGGTCGAGGTGGTCAAGGGCGTGGCCGAGCTCGCGGGTCCGGGGACGGTCGACGTGAAGACCGAGAACGGCCCGGAGGAGGTCCGTGCGAAGAACGTCGTAATCGCCACCGGCTCGAGCACCATCCAGTTACCTGGTCTGGAGTTCGACGGGAAGCTGGTTATCAGTTCCAGGGAAGCCCTTGAACTCAGAGCACTCCCGAAGAAGTTGCTGATTATCGGAGGAGGGTACATCGGACTGGAGATTGCATGCATGTACCAG
>CAZAMW010000074.1:0-6897 GCA_964486265.1 uncultured Nitrosopumilales archaeon
CCGGTTGCATCCATCGCGAACGTCTTGTCCTCCAGAATGCACTCGTCGAAGGTTATCTTCTTGACTGGCTTGTCCACGGACTGCGGGGTCAGCTGAACGACGATCTGGAAGAATTTGAGGGCCGGGATGGTCTCGTACATCTTCTTGTCGAGCGCCTCGTAACCTGACTTGATCTTTATCGAGCCCTGGACGTACAGCGCCCCATAGTAAGCGCCGAGCCTCTCCTCCGTGCTTATCGCGTGGATGTTCTGGCGGTTCCTCGTTATCTTGAAGTCGATTGACTGGATGCCGGGAACGACCTTGCCGTCGATGGTGATCTGGCTGGCGTTTGCTGCGATTAACATTGACACTTTTCTTCACCCCCTCCTATGCTTCCACCGTGAGCGTGGCGTAGATGTAATCCATCGCTCTAACTGGCCTGACCGCTACGTCGGCTCTTACTATTCCCTGGGCGAAATCCAGCTGTGACGAGTAGACGTCCACGAGGAATGCGGGACTCGTGTTGTCGACACTCGGTACGAGCGAACCTTCTTTCGACATGCCGAGCAGGAAGCCCGTCATCGCCTCCCTGAGCGCGACCCGCCCCCTATCGTTGTTGAGCGTCCCGATGAAGTTGTCCGAGACGTTCTTGACGCCCCTTACTGCATGGTCCGCCACCCTCATCACGCTGATTTGCTCTTTGCTGGTGGTGATTCCCTTGACGACTATGATCCCCCTGCCTCTCACAGCGTCGATCGGGAGAATCCCCGAGGTCAGGAGTTTCATCTGCTCGGACGGCGTGTAGCGCCTCTCGATGTTGGCGATGCCCGTGAGAGCCTTGAAAGTTGGAGACTCCCAGTAGCCCAGCTTGCTTATCAGCCCGGCGACCGCGCCGGCTACTCCGTACGGTGCAACGACCACGAATCGGTCGCTGGCGAGGACCTCGGTCCTCTTGATGATGTCGTCCACCGACTCGTTGGGTCCGACGGTGCCGAATCCAATCCTGTTCTTGGCATCGGTGCTCATGTTCTTGCAGTGCGCGTCTATCAGCGCGTGCACGGCGGGATCCCAGCAGTCACAAGCATACACCGCGTCGACCTCGGCCTCCATCTCGAGCATCTGCAGGGCAGCGTCGTAGTCGTCCTTCGTCGGCGGTGCCGAGACGCCTCCCGAAAGGGTCGCTTCTACCGGCACCGGGTTGTTGTCCGGGAAGTCCAGGTTCGCGTTGAGGTTCTCAGCTCCTACGAGCTTCGAGTTGTTGTTCAGATAGTCGACAAGGAAGAATTCCTTCCCTGACTCCATGGAGAGGTTGTCGAACGTCTCCTGTGATTTTCCGTCAGTTATCTCGAGCCTTACGGTGTTCTCTCCCTGACCCTGAAGAACCACAACCTGGATAGAGTTACCCCTCTCGCCGGCAGACTTGGCGTTGACCCTGACCGTGTTCCTGTTCTTGGCTCCTTTCAGCGTGGCGGAGGCCTTGGCGCCGCCAGAACCTTCAATCCGGGTCGCGAAGACCTGGAACACGCCGTTGAGAAATGCTAACTTTGCATCGCGCACAAGGCTGCCCTCGCTTCCGAAGGTCGTCACGAGTTCACGGTAGCTCGTGACGCCGGTCGGCTTGTTGACCGGCCCGTCTTCAGCCGTGCCTATCATGCCCACCACACCCGATGGATACAGTTGCTGCGGGACGATTTCCTTTACGACCTTGATCTCGACGCCGGGGATGACCCTTGCCATGGGCCAGAAGGGAGCGAGTTTTGTATATAATGTTATGGCAGATAGAGGGCTGTGAATAACTGAGGTACCTATTGAGCCAATGGTTGAATTCGTCTGATTCCTTGTGTTATGTGTGCACGATGTGCACATTAGGCCATGAGAAAGGTCAGGGTTGGCATATCGTTGGATTCGGAAGTCGCTAACATATTAGATGAGCAGGTGGCGCTATCTCCCGATCTTGCTCCGGACAGGAGCGAGATAGCTAATTCGGTGATGAAGGGATTCTTCAAGGCAGGAGTGGATCACAGGGTTGGGACCAGAAAGCTGTTCATACTCAACAGAGACGGCCGTCTTGAGACGAAAACCGTGCACAATGTGCACACAGAAGCCGGCCCAGTCCCCGGATTGGCCTAGGAACCAAGTTATTCACAGCCCTCCTTTTTGCATGACCATCTTCGCTTGTTTTCAAAGTTAATCCCAACCTGCCGGATGAAGTCTTCAGATGTGCTTGGAAGTGTAGCTCTCGAAGGCCAAGTAGGTTTTCGGATTTGACGGGCGGTGCGTTCGAGTGCACTCTCCCTCCCTAGCGTTTATCTTCCGTCTAGGAAATCTCCTAGCCGTGGCGATTCTCGACCTCCTGAGAAAAGTTGCCTCAAAAGAGGACAGAATTCTTTTCATGAGCGCCAGGAGAAATCACTCGATTTCGAGCGCCCATCTTGACGGTTACACCAGGCTTTATGCCATGGGTCATGACACACGTGTTTACAGAGAACCGTACAACAAGCAAGTGCGATACGTGTATGGTGACCTCTGCCATACCCATTTTCCAAACAGTTTCTTCAAGGCAGTCATACTCGAGGCTGATTCATCCGAAGAGCGAGACGCGGCGTGGCGAGAGGCTGAGAGGGTCGTCCAAGGAGGAGGCGCAATCATATTCTCCGACGGCAGGGCCGAATGGACCGAGAAATCAGGACCCGGTTCTATCGAGGACATCGACATCCTCCTGACTGTGCGCGGACAGGGCGGAATAACGGAGTATACCAAGGTGATGCTCAATAGAGAGCGAGTGGAACGTCAGGACGAGTATCCGTGCGTCGCGCCTGGACATAGAGGCCGAGCACGTCATCGTACAGTTCGAGAATGGCCTATCCAATGCAAACCGGATCATTACCGATGCCCTCGACCTTGCTGGTTCGGGCCATTCAGTCTACTTTGACGTCCACGCTGCCTTCTCCGATTTCGGAGTGTGGAATGCCCACCTCTCCGAACTTCAGGTGAAGACTAGGATGCTCTATCGCGCAAACGAGGTCGCCGAGGCGGACCACGTTTCAAGCTACACGCTTTTTCCTCATCTCTCGTACCTCAACGTGCCTGAGCTGCCCAAGCGCAATGTCCCTTGTCGACTTGGATCATTTGGATTCGCCTCGCGGGGCAAGAGGCATGAGGAGCTCATCCTCGCCGCCCGGAGGCTCCGAATCCCCCTGACGCTTCTGCTCAGCATTAACACCGAGGTCGGTGAGAAGGTCGCCGAAGACATGGGACAGTATGCGGCGTCGCTTCAGCGACGCTCTGGAAGAGACGTCGAGCTGGTCTGCGGCTTCTTTTCATACGAGGAGATAGAGCAGAGACTCGCAGACTGCTCACATCTCATATTCACTACCGAGGGAGCGCTCAGCAACAGCGGGTCGATGCAGCTTGCGAAGCGACTCAAAAAGCCCATTCTGTCTCTAGAAAGCTTCCAAGCTCAGCAGGCTCAGGTCCATCAGTTCGGTAGCCTCATCTCAGGGTCTGCCGCGGTGGGAATGCAGCTCATCTTTATTTCCTCGCGCCTGAAGTATGTCATCGAGGAAAGGCCCGAGATTGCCGGCCGCCTGCTCAAGTCGTTGCTTCGAAGCAAAACGAGAGGAGGCGCCATCCGGTTCGGCATGAGAACTCTCCGCGACCTCTTCCGCGTTGCTTCGTCCAACCGCGAGCCGATTACGCGAGAGTTCGTGGAGACACACACCGAGCTAAGCCGTGACGAGGACGGGCTCCAGTATCTCTACAACGTCCTGCACTACCCTGAACCCGTTGCTCTTGAAGGAGTGCACGCCGTGAATCGAGTCACTTCCAGGAGAGGGAGGCTCGGCTCGGTTTGAAGAGTACGCAAGGGGAGCGCTTACGCATCGTCCCTAGCCACGTCTCGCTAGTGCTAGGCAGGAGCATCAGCGAGGAGCTTCGCGCCTATTCTCGCGCTCTTGGAGAGAAGCTGAATGTCCTCTTCCCCACCCTTGTGAATTCCTCAGTCGACAGGGCCCGCGCCGCCCTTCTGCACTTCCAGTGTGAGCGGGATGCGCCACTGACGCATCTCAAGGCAGGTTCTGTCTCTCATGCGGCCTATGCCGTCGCGACGGTCCACTCCATTCCGAATGTCTCGCACGTGGGCGATTTTCTCGACGCGCTCGATGGGGTCGTGGTCCACAGCCGGGTGGTCCAAGAAGCCCTTTCGGGCATCACCGACGCTCAGATTACACTCATGCCCCTGGCCTATGATGATTTCCCACCGATGCCCCGGGATGCCGCTAGAACGCGGCTGAGGCTCCCGACAGACAGGAAGATCGTGCTCTGCCTCGGACAACCAGGCAGCCGCGATGCGTTCCGCGATGTCATGGCCGTCGCGTCCAAGATGCCCGATGTGATGTTCGCAACAAACGCCAGGGCCCAAACGAGGTCCTTCTCACCGTTCACCCCCGTCAAAGATTCGCCCCCGACAAACATGGTGTCTCTGGAGATGACGATGAGCGAGGAGCGGCTGCAGGTGCTTACCTCCGCCTGCGACGCCCTCCTTGTTACGCGTGCCTCTGGTGCCTGCCCGGCTCTCTCGGCTCTGCAGAAGCTGCTCGGGGCTGGGAAGCCCGTCATACGCGAGAGTGCTGACCCATCCCTCATCGATCTTGGAGATGGAGTGCTCTCCTTGACATACTTCCGGGAAAACGCGGACTCGCTCGACGGCGCGCTGCGCTCGGTCCTTGAGGATGAATGCCTGGCTACCGCTCTCGGAGACAGGGCGAGGTCGTACGCGACACAGAACTCATGGGACGCCCTTGCACGCAGACACATCACGTTCTACGGATCCCTCATCGGTGACTTCTTCGGGGAAGATTGGTATGACGAGGAGTACTATGCCGGGGCGCGAGGAGGCAAGGAGTTCTTCTCCAGCGGCAAGAGCGAACACTGGAGCTACTTCAATCCCCAGGGGGAGTGGACAGGGGCCCGCACCGTGATGGAAGCCGTGAAGTCGGTTCTGGCTCCGAGGAACATGCTCTCTGTCGGAGAGGGACGTGGTACCTTTGTGGCATACGCCTCGGATGTCGGGATAGCCGCGAAGGGAATCGACTTCTCGCGATGGGCCGTCGACCATCCGTATCCTAGGGCAAAGGGGATGCTCGAGTGGGGCGACGCTCGGGACCTGAGCCGGTTTCCCGACGATTGCTTCGACATTGTCTTTGCCTCGGACCTGATGGAACACGTGTACATTGAAGACCTCGAGAGGGTCATCAGCGAGATACAACGCGTCTCAAGGAGGTGGGCGTTCTACAACAATGGCGGCACAGAGTTGGGAACTCTTCCTCCCACCTTCATCCGGAAGGGCGAGTTGCCCCCCAAGGAACTGCAGGGTACGGCAATCGCCGGGCACGTCATTCTCCAGCCATGCTCCTGGTGGGCGGAGAGGCTCGCGGGAGGGAGATGGCGGTTGCGACCGGACCTGGTCGCTGGGTTCAGAGAGGCCGTAAACGTTGTGGATCCGCGTATTCTCGGGAATTGGAAATGCGTAATAATAGTGGAGAAGCTCCTTACTTGAAGGTCAGCGTCCTGCTATGTACCGCACGGGACGACTATTCTCTCGTCGACCTGCCACAGGTCCATCTATTCGAGCCCACCGTGAGGAGCCTGCAGGCCCAGGCGTTCAGGGATTTTGAGCTAGTCGTCGTGGATGGTCTTCAGGATCAGCGCCGGAGTATTCTCCGGAACGCCGGATTCCCCGTGAAGCACGTCCCCCCGAAGTACTCTCCATACTCCCAGAGGGGGATGTGGGCCGTCTGCAACGCCGTGAACACCGGGCTCGCTCACGCAAAGGGCGAACTCATTGTCAAGGTCGACGATGCCAGCGAGTTCGACCCTGACTACCTCCAGAGGATATGGAACTGGCACACGACCGGGCTCTTTCCGCTAACCCTCATCCGGTACCTGCGAGGCGGTGGGATTGCCCGCTACGACGACGCGGCCCGGAGGTATTACTGCGCGCGAATGCGCGAGTCGCGGGCCGAAGGGGACGAAGAAGCAATGAAGGGCAAACAGAAGGCTCTCGACACGATCTATCCCGAGGGCAGCGCAATAGAGGACACAAGGCTGCGGTACATGAAGGAGCGCTTTGTCGTGGCGCCTTGGAACTGGGTGTATGGTTACGTCGCCGCGCCGCTGAAGGTTTTCTTGGAGCTGAACGGCTATGACGAGGCCTTCGACGGGAAGAAATCCCTTGAGGATGTAGACCTAGGTATCAGGGCCCACAACGCTGGCTATGGCGACAAGTTCATACTCGAAAAAGGGTTGTGGGCCAGAGAGAACCTCCACACGGGAACGAGTGAGCGCGTGGTCTGGGACAAAGGAAAGCCCGTCGTGTGCAACTATGCGATACTGAAGCTGCACGAGGCACAGGGCACGGTCAGAGCGAACACTAGGCGGTTCACGTCCAAGGATCTGAAACGGCTGATGAAAGAATCACAGACCAGCCCCTGCTCCCATTCCAAGGGGAGCGACTACGACCTTGGGGAGGGTTTCCGATATTGGTCTGAGAATATTCCCGTCTTCGACTTGAAGGCTCTGCAAGAGGAGTGCAGCAGCAGTCTTGGGCTACTTACAGACAGCGAAAAGGTCGTCGGAGCTGCGATTTGAATATGAGCGCGTGCACCTCGAGGGCTGTGAATAACTCATCTCTCACGTTCTTGTCAAGCTGATTGGCTTTGGATGGGTATCGGGAGTCCCATCCTTCAACGGTGTTTATGGTGACAACTGTCAAAGAATGGGAGAACTCCCAACGGCCCAAGTCAGCTCCTCTGCGGCCAGAAGCCTAAGGATAGGAAGGACAAGAAGCCCAAACCCGTTAGGGAAGATTCGTTCTCCTCGAAGCTCTTCTTCGAGCACAACGACCTCGGGTACGTCGAC
>CAZAMW010000075.1:0-6647 GCA_964486265.1 uncultured Nitrosopumilales archaeon
ACCACGATAACCTTCGTGGACCAAGACACGTATGCGCCTCACGACGTCTACTTCACGAGCGTGCCTGCCGGCGCGAGCGTCCCGGCGAACCCATCGCCGGTCCTGACCAACGGAGAGACTTTCACGGTAACGCTGACGACCCCCGGCACGTACCACTATGAGTGCCAGTTCCATCCACTCTGGATGCAGGCCACCATTGTCGTGACCGGCTGAGCGCCTAGCGTAAATCCTACTCACGCCAGTGTCAGGTGAGGAACAACGCCAAGTCGAAGTCTCCCTGATTCACCCGTACGCAAAACCGCGACCCCGCCCAAGGCGAAGAGGAATCGGACTTTCTCGATCTCCACCATCGTCATCCTAGCTCTCGCCGCGGTTGCAGGCATTGCGTACTACGTCGGGACGCCCCCTGCCCTACCGAGCGTCCATAGTGCAACTTCGTGCCCCAAAGGAGCGCCGCAGGTGACGATACCTCAGGGTGTGGGCACCAACTCGAACATCCACTTCCAGCCGCCGAGTTTGACCGTCGTCATCGGGGTCAACAACACCGTCGGCTGGAATGACTTGGACACGACGATGGCGCACATCGCCTCTTCAGTCTCGGTGCCACCCAACAGCATCCAGTGGAACCTCAACATGACGGGCGGCAACAGTTACTGCGTGACTCTCCCCACCCCCGGTACCTACAGCTACGAACTAAGACTCCCGGCGGTCGTCGTCGGGATAATCATCGTTAAGACGGCAGGATGAAAAACCCGCTATGATTTCCTGCGCGGTTTTTCGGCCGTTTTGATTCATCGGCCCGACGCGCGCCGCATTGGGTAAGTTAAAGGGTTCTGATTCCTGCCTCTTCTAGGGGCGTCCACCGGACCGCCGAGGCATTTTCTCGGATAACGGGAGAAATCTGAGAACTGCAGATTAATCTTCGAAGGCCGAATAGCTCCTATAATTTTTCAGGGCAGTAAAATGTCTCTGTTTTCCGAAATAACCCCATTTTTTCCTCTTCTACCATGAGCTTAAATACAAAAGAATACTCTGTCTCGGCGAGGAAAACAAGCCGTGGTCACCGGCTACTGCGTCTACGAGAAGAAGAAGAATAGGGAGATCAAGAATCCAAAGCAGATCAAGCTCAAGAACGGAAGAGCTGCGATCAAGGGCACCTGTGGATCCTGCGGAAAGCCAATCTTCAGAATCGGCAAGCTCAAGTAGGAAACTCTCCCTTTCCTTTTTATTTTATCCAGAGAGAAGAGCTTATCACGCCTTCGGCGTGAGCTCTCCTCTCGATGCTCCGCCTCTACAACAGCCTCGGGAGAAAGCTGGAAGTCTTCCAGCCCATCCGGGCCGGAGAGGTGCGCATGTACACGTGCGGCCCGACGGTCTGGAACTACGCGCACATCGGAAACTTCAGGACCTTCACGTTCGAAGACATCCTGAGGAGATACCTCGCCTACAAGGGGTACAGGGTCACTCAGGTGAAAAACCTGACCGACGTAGAAGACAAGATAATCAGCGGAATGAAGAGCAGCGGCAAGAGCCTAAGCGAGCTGACGGACTACTACAGTGAGGCCTTCATGCGGGACGTGGACGCACTCAACTTTCAGAGGGCCGAGTACTACCCCCGGGCAACCGAGCACATCCCCGAGATGGTCGCGATGATAGAGAAGCTCATCTCCACGGGCCACGCATACAAGGCCGACGACGGCTCGGTCTACTACGCCATAAGGACATTCGAGAGGTACGGCGCGCTGTCAGGCGTGAAGCCCGATGAGCTCAAAGAGGGGGCGCGGGTCAGCGCCGACCACTACGAGAAGGCTGGGGCGCACGACTTCGCCCTGTGGAAGGCATGGGACCCTGACGACGGGGACGTCTTCTGGGAGACGCGTCTGGGCAAGGGCCGGCCCGGTTGGCACATAGAGTGCTCAGCCATGGCGGTCCGGTACCTGGGGGAAAGCTTCGACATACACACCGGAGGGAAGGACCTCCGCTTCCCGCATCACGAGAACGAGATAGCCCAGTCAGAGGCGGCCACGGGCAAGAGGTTCGCGAGGTACTGGCTCCACGCGGAGTTCCTCAACGTCGAGGGCGAGAAGATGGCCAAGTCAGCGGGCAATTTTGTCACCGTCAGGGAGATGCTCGACCGGGGACTCAACCCCCGGGCGATACGGCTCTTCTTGATAGGCGCACACTACCGCGAGGAACTGAATCTCTCAGACGACTCGCTCGAGCAGGCGGGAAAGAACAGAGAGAGGATGGATGAGCTCGTCAGCCGTTTAGCGACGGTCAGGCCTCCTCTCGGAGACGACTTAGCGGAGGGGCTCGCCCTCTCTTTCCAGAGAGAGTTCGAGACCGCGATGGACGATGACCTGAACGTCCCGAGGGCTCTCGCAGCCTTCTTCACCTTCCAGCGGTCTCTCAACTCTGCGATCGACTCGGGCAAGGTCTCCTCTCAGGGGCGGCAGGTGGCCCTCGACGCACTCAGAAGGGTCGACTCGGTGCTCGGCATAATGAAGTTCACTGAGGATGCCCTCGCCCCGGAGCTCGTGGCTCTAATCAGGTCCCGAGAGGCGGCGAGAGCGGAGGGCGACTACAAGAGGGCCGACGAGCTTCGCGCGCAGCTCAGGGCCAAGGGGATACTGGTCCAGGACACCGACTCTGGCTCCCAGTGGAGGAGAGCCTGAGTGCGCCCGCTTGTAAAGAACTGGTTAACACTCGCTCAACTTGAGTGAAGCCAGCGGTATTAGTCCTCCTTAGAGTACGAGCGACCATGCAACAGGAAGCCTCCGTAGCAGACGCCAGGGAGTTTGCGGCGTCACAGCTCAAGCGGAGCATGTTGCTGTCGAAGGGGCACAACCGCCTGAAGGTCGACGCTGACGGTTCCATTTCGAACCTGCATTCTCTGAGCACGCGACGCTTGGTCTTCGGACGCGAGGACATGATGGTTTTTAAGGTCCAGGCCGGTGTCCTGGTCTCCCAGCGGGCGAGGGACTTCAGGGTGAGGCTCTCTCCTGGACGCCTCGAGCTCGTCTCGAACGAGAATCATCAGCTCTCGGTCTCCACGAGGTTGCTCGGGGGCGGCTCCGTGGGCTACATCCGCTCGGTGCGTCTGACCAACAAGTCAGACTCCCAGGTGCGGCTGAGAGTGGTGGTGCTCCACGACCCGACATCGATGAGCTTCAGACGCGAGCGCGACCCACCCGGCGAGATAGGGGTGAACGCGTTCAACAGGGGGGACCACGTCGTCATGGACGACGTCGGCGACACGACCGGCGTCCGCGTAATCGGATTCTCCCCCAGGCCGTCAGCGGTCTACATGACGAGGGACAAGCAGAGGGCGATAGAGCTCCTGAACTCTGGCGAGCTCCCCGACAGCGTAGCGGGCATGTCTGGGGCGATCCTCTTGTTGACCCAGTGGGAGTTCGACGTCCCTCCGGGCAGGCGCACCGACCTGAGGATAACTGCGCTGTATCATCCGTCGTCACTGGAGACGGTGCTCTCCGAACTCGGCGCGCTCTCGACGCAACGCGCGGTGGACGGGGACGACGTCGAGTCCGGAGCTGTGTTCAGGTGTTCTCTCCCGTCTCTCAACTTCTCCTACAGCTGGGCAAAGGCCGCGCTGGGGTCCATCGAAGGCGAGGAGGACCGTCTCGACCGGTTGTCGTCGGGCTTTGGTCTGAGGCTCGCGAGGCCGGACTGGTTCGAGAAGCAGTTCGAGGCTGAAAGAATCTTGATGGGAAGGAACGGCCTCCTCCCTCACTCCCGCTTCGAGGGGGCGGGGGTCCTTGAGACGTCCCTGTTCATCGTCAACGCGTGCGGATACATCAAGACCAAGTGTGACAGGAAGCTGGCGAAGCGGTGGTATCCGCCGCTACGGAAGGCCGGCAAGGGGCTGGAAGCTCTCGCCGCGGACGGCCTCATCAGGACCGCCGCGGAGCGGCCGGAGGGATGGAGGCGGCGGTTGGGCTCGGGCTATCCCACGGGCACACTCAGCGAAGTCAACCTCCTGGCCGCCAAGGCTCTGGGGGAGCTGGCCGACGTGGCATACCTGGTAGGCAAGGGGGCCGACTCGGGCGAGTTCAGAGAATCGGACGTGAAACTGCAGCGCGCCCTGAACGCTTCACTGAGAGACACGGGGAGCGGCAACCTGGCGCTCAACATCGACCCTCAGGGAAGGCTGCATAAGGAGCTGACTGCGGACCAGATGGTCTCGCTTTCGTGCAACCCGTTCGACCACAACCTCGCATCCTCGATGGTCCACCGGATGCTAGAGCCAGACTTCGAGTCTGGTTTCGGTCCGAGGACGGTGCCGACGAGCAACGCGCTCTACTACAGCCCGAGCTACGGCGACGGACAGCTTGGCGGCTACTGGACAAGAGCCGCTCTGGCCCATGCGACGCTCGCGTACGCATCGGGCTACCCGAGCATAGGGGCGATGCAGCTAGAGAAGGTCGCGCGACTCGTCTACTCAGACTGCGAGAAGCTCGGTGGCGTCCCCGGAGAGTTCCCGTACTGGGTCGACCCCGAGAAGAAGACCATACCCAGCAGCGGGTCCGACCCGGTCGCCGCCTCCAACTTCATCCAGGCGCTCCTTATCGGCGAGGCTGGGCTTGACCTGGCGAAAACCCCCCGGCTGAACCCTCCACTCGCCTCGAAGGTGCGCTGGTTCCTGGTCCGTGACATGGACATTGGGGGGAGGGGGTCGCTCTTCGCGGGCAGGTCGGCAAGGCAGGTCCTTGGTGTCTCGAGCTACGCAAGCCTGGACTGGGAGGGTGCCAAGTCCTTCCCCAATTGCGAGCCGCTCGACGTCCATCCCCCGCTCGAGGGGCTGGTCTTCTGGGACCAGTCGTCCTTGCTGGCGTGCCTCGGGAATGCCTCCGGGGTCGACGCGAACGCCAGCATCTCGATCCCCCTGAACGGCAAACCGGTCTCCCGGGCTCTGTACGCGGACTTTGAGGAGTACAACCAGGAAAGTTCGACCTGGCAGAAGGTCGAGCGGAAGAGACTGTTTGAGCGACTGGAGTTCAGGACGGAGCTGAAGGCCGCGTCGTGGAGATGCTTCCGCGCCGTTCAGATAACGTCATAAACCGAGTCCATAGAACTACCCATCAGGGCTTCATGTCGGGTCGGGCAAAGATATCGCTGTACAATGGCATCGTCGTCGAATACGGCGAATCCACTTACGCCCTCGACCCAAAGGGACCGTCCAAGTCGCACTATACGTTCGTCTCGCACGCGCACATGGACCACGTGCAGAACCCGGACCCGAACTCTCGCGTGCTGGCGTCCCGTGAAACCAAGATGCTCGCCAAGGCTCGCGGCTTCGACCTGGGCAGGACGACCGAGGGCGCCGATGGGGTGAAGCTGCTTGACTCCGGACACATCCTTGGCGCGAGGGCCATCTGCATCGGGGACGAGGTCTTCTACACGGGCGACGCGGCTGGTAGGGAACGGGCATTCATGGGCAAGTGCAGAACCCGGAAGGCGAGGGTACTGATAACGGAGACGACTTTCGGCAAGAGTAACTACGTGTTCCCACCGATCGAGCAGGTGGAGAAAGAGGTCAACTCGAAGATAGGGCTGATGTTCGACAAGGGCAGGCCCGTGGTGCTCATGGGGTACGCCCTGGGAAAGTCCCAGGTCCTGTCGCACCTTTTCTCGTCGTGGTCCCCGCTCTACTTCCACGAGCAGGTCGCGAAGATGAACGACGTCTACGTCCAGTGCGGCGTGTCCCTCAAGTCGGGGAAGAAGGTCTCGGCCGACCTCAGCGACCTTCCCCGAGGTCCCTGGGTGATGGTCTCCCCGATGATGAGCTCTCGCAACAAGCTCGCGCAGCGCCTGAAGAAGGAGTACCGGGCAGCGTTCATTGCCTTCAGCGGATGGGCGGCGGACCCGGGATACGCTTACTCGCTGGGCGCTGACTTTGCTTTCGCCGTGAGCGATCACTGCGACTACAAGGAGCTCACATCCCTGGTCCACGACGTGTCGCCAGAGGTGGTCTACACGACGCACGGGTTCACCCAGGAGTTCGCGGCAGACCTCAGGAGGCAGGGATTCGACGCCAAGCCCCTGGCCGGCTATCAGACCTTCCTTTCAGAGTACTAGGTCGAAGCGCTCTGGACGGGGGGCTTGCTTTCGGACCTGAAATCCTTCAGGAACGCCACGAGTGAGACGAAATTCGGGTTGTTGTCGACCTTGCGCAGAGGGACCCTTATGTCCTGGTTGGCGACGTTGACCGCGAAGTGCGTCTGGTAGGGCACCCTTGTGAACGAGACCGCGAAGAAATGGATCCTTCCCTCGAGCGCCTCCTTCACGACATCGTCAGTGTCAGCGAACCTCCAGGTCGAGAACGCGATCCCGTCTATCCAGTTCACGGTCGGGATCATGGTTATCTGCTGGGACAGGTTCTGTCTCATCACCTCCTCGAAGAAGGCCTTGTTATCGTACTCCAGAATCTGGTGGACTATTATCTCTTCGACGGGCTCGTACGTGATCTTGGGCATTTGCTCGCAGAGCGCACCTCAGGTTCCGCCTCGTTAAATACGGCACGGTGGTGGCGCCTGAACATGCATGCGGACGTGCGGCGTGACCCCGGGTGTGCGTGACATGGACTTTGGGCAGTTCGTAACGAAGGGGGTCAAGTTCGGTCTCGTCGG
>CAZAMW010000076.1:0-4787 GCA_964486265.1 uncultured Nitrosopumilales archaeon
CAACCCCCAGTACCTGCTCCAGGTGGTCAGCGACCCGCTCTACACGGGCGCGCTGACGGGGAGCATCTCGAACGCGAGCGGCACGCCTTCGAGCATCACCATACCGGGCAGCGACTGCAGCGGCGGCGGCACCTGCTACGAAGTCTCCGTCTGGCTGGACCCTGGCTCCACGGCGAGCTTCGGGACCTCGGTGGCCAATCCCTCGCTCTTCGGGTCCTCTCCGCCCGTGTGGCTTGACTGGTCGGGAACTGGATGCCCAACCACGCCCTCCCCCGCGTGCACGAGCGAGGGCTCCGTGGCGGTCTCTGCGATGAGCGGGCCGGTCTCCCTCGCAGCCAACTTCCAGGCCTCCCTGACCATGAACCTGACCCCATCGAGTGAGAGCGCGTACATCGGGGAGACCGTCACCACCAACGCCTACGTCTTCGGAGGAGTGGGGAATATCACGATAGGCGCTGTCGTGCCTCCTGGGCTGGTGGGTCTCGTCACGATAAACTTCTACCCCCTCTCGACGCCTACCGACCTGGCAAACCCGCTTACCGTCCCCGCGTCGGCGTACGGCGGTCCGGCTGGGACCACGCCGGTCGGCCAGACCATAGTCATGATGGTCCAGGTCTCGTCCCACGCGACGCTCTACGGCGCGCTCAACTTCACCGTCACGGCTAGCTCCTCGGGCCTTCCGTGGATAATCAACTCGGGCGCGCAGGCGGTCTGCACGACCACGGGCCAGCTGAACTGCATCTACACCCTCGACATCATCTCGCCCAAGGCGACGGTGATAGGCAACGCGCAGACGCCGTTCGCGGTCACGACGCCGGGGCAGTCCTCGCTCTTCTACGACGCGAGCAACGGCGGCCACTGGATAGCGTTCTACTACAACGGGTCTGCGTCGTCGGGTTTCCTGGTCTACGCCTCTAGCAAGGACGCCAACGGCACCATCTGGAACGCACCCCTCCGCGTCCCGAGCGGGGACACGGTGCAGGGCTACCAGTACGCGGTCACCGTGAGCAACGGATACGTCTACTACGTCCTCGCGTCGAACACGACGCTGCCGAGCACGGGCTCGACTGCGAGATGGTCGTTCTTCTTCTGGAACTGGGGTCAGATACAGTCGAACGGCCTGATCGCATGGAACTGGAACGCCGCGAACAAGTGCACTCTCGTGAGCGAGGCGTGCATACAGCCGATACCTGGAGGAGGGGCCACGGCGTACGTGGCGGGCCAGCCTGGAATCGCCATCGGTCAGGTAACCGGAGACGTCTACGTGTCGATACCCACCCTCCAGACCTCGGGAGGTGCGCTGATGTGGCGCGTCGACGTCTGGTACTCGCCACCGGCGCCTTCCATGAACCCGTCCCCCGATACGTGGGGATTCGCAGGAAGCACGAGCGCCAGGGGCATCTCCGCGGTAAACACGAAGATCTTCGCCCTGACCAACTCCATAGCACTGGTGGACTGGGTCGGTAACGACCTCTCCCTGCCCTACGTCACGGTCTTGAACGACCCGCCTCCGCCCGTCGACATGCTGGAGTGCAGCCCGCTCAGCGCCGGCGCCGCCTCGCCAGCGCTCTACGCGCTCTACGGGGCCCAGTCGGACGTGATCGCGAACGGGAACACGCTCTACTTCGCGGGCGTCAACGGCACGAACAGCGTGGTCAACTTCTACACGTTCACATACGGCAGCAGCGCCTGCGGCTCGGGGGTCAACGGCGGCTGGTCGAGCGTGTCCCAGATATCGGTAGGCGCGCCGACGAACAAGCTTAGCAACTGGCACGTCTCTCTCTCCTGGTCCTCCGGGAGCATCATCGTGGGGTACGGCGTCGACAGCCAGCTGGGTTTCGCAATCGGCACGGAGTCGGGGTCGGCGTGGTCCTGGTTCGTGCTGCCTAGCGTCCAGGGTCTCTCGGGCATCCAGGGCGGGCTGACCGCTGCGTTCGCGCCGTCAGGCACCGGGTCGGGCTCGGTCGGCATGATCTGGGTCCAGAAGATATCCTCGACAAGGTACGCTGTAGAGTTCGCCCTGGCCTAGGGCTCTGGACGGGGTTAGGCTTGAATAGTCCCGCATTCCCCCGGAGCGAGGGCGAGCTGTGAACTTGCGGACGCGGAGGTCAGGAATTAGCAACCTCATCGGGGCCATCTTCTTCATCCTGGTGGTAGGTCTCGTCGTCTCCACTCTCGCCATAATCTTCGGGGCGAGCTCGGGCTTCATCAACGGGTTGCACACGAGCAACGAGCAGGCGGTCGGTAACTCCAACACCTATCTCAGGGTGAACAACATGACCTTCGGGGCCACCTACACCTCGCTGACCTCTCCGCTCGCCGTGTCGCCGGGTCCGGTGGGCCCGCTCCTGCCGGTCCCCAACATGAACTTCACGGGGGGCGACTCCGGCTGGTACGTCTCGAAGAGCTTTTCCGTGCTTCAGGACAACGCGACGGTCACGAACACCAACAGCAGCGACGTGAACCAGCTCCCGTCGACGAACGGCTTCAAGCTGACCGTCGAGAACACGGACACGAAGCCGGGGAGGTTCATCCAGAAGGTGACTCTGCTCGTGGACACCAACGTCACCTCCGCCTGCACCGTGCCGCCATGCCTGAGCGCCACGACGGCAGGCCTGCCGATAGGCTCTGCGGTGGCGATATTCCCTCCGCTTACCGGCGGGAACATCACCTGGACCATACCGGCGGGCCTGGGCATCCAGCAGGGCTCTGCGGACACTTTCCAGTGGTCTGCGACGCCGCTTCCGGCCAAGCTGGGAACCTTCTACGACACGGTCGTCCTGTCATGGTACTACAACTCTAACTCCAGCTTCATCGACAGCGGGATAGGCACGGTCAACACGAACACGACGCTCGTCTCGACCCACATCTGGCTCTCCCCGGGCACCTCGACAGCGAAGGTGCAGGGGACTCACTCGTCTTACGTTCCGGGCGGCCTGACGGCAGGCTACGACGGCGGCCCTCTTTCAAGCTCCAGCAGCAGCGGCCCTGGCAGCCTTTACGCCAGCTTCCAGCCGTCGGTCAACTCGGGGACGCTACCGGCGGGCGACCAGCTCACCGGCACCGTGAACTTCACGGCACCCTTCACCCTCCAGAGCGACGTCCTCGTGTCGTCCTCTGGGTGCTGCAGCGTGAGCTGGGAGAGCGACCTGGCGTCTCTCACGTCGGTCCACAACCCGCTCGTCTACTTTCACGTCTTTCTTCAGAACAGTTCCAGGGTATGGGTGATGCTGAACCCGGGTGGCACTGACCCGACGCTGGTAAACTACTTCGGGCCGACTGGCTGGCAGAGCTCGAGCGTGCAGTTCTCGCCTGTCCCGAGCGGGAACACCCTGCTCCAGTCGGGCACGTACAACATAACCGTCTCGGTCTCGATGACCCTCCCAGCAGGCTCCGAGCCTTCGGTCCTCATGAACTTCGACGACATCGGGGTGTCCATCACGCCCCTCGCCTCGAGCAGCGTCTCGTTCGGTTCGGAGCAGTTCCAGCTGAACGTGGGAGTTAACCAGAGCCAGGTGCAGGGGCTCACCCTGGGCGCCAACATGACGGCGGCCCTGCCGCCAGAGAGCGAGAACGCGACGGCATACCTGTTCGCAGCGGATCACTCGCGCGGCACCCCGACCTGGACCGAGGTCGGGTCGGCTTTCTTCAACAGCTCGGCGGCCATCAGGACGGTCATACCGTTACCCAACGCCGCCTACTACGTGTCGGCGTCCGGGAGGGTGCAGCTCCTCGTGAGGGTGGTCGTCACGGGGACTAGCTGCGGCCTGACCTGCTCCGGGCTGACCGTGACGGCGTTCGCGATCACCTCTAGCGTCGACCAGAACCGTTCCGTGGTCACGGTCCAGGCGACGCAGACCCCTCAGCCCATCCGCCTCGTCTCGCTCTACGTGTCTGGGCCCAACGGCCTGACCGCCATGCCTCTCAACGACTACGTGACGACCGGCGAGATACTGACGCTCCAGACATCGGGCTTCAGCTGGCTGACAGGACAGACGTACACCGTCACCGTGACGACGTCGAACGGGCTCACCTTTTCCAGGTCGTTCGTCGCTCCCGGCGGCTGACCCGGGATGGACCGCGGCATCACAAGATTCTTAAGGAATCCAACGGCAGTCCCACCAACAACTCTGCGTGATTTTGGATATTGAACTGTGATTATTGCGGGAAGGAGGAGTCGCTTCCGTTCGTCTGCAGCTACTGCGGCGGCACCTACTGCCCGGAGCACAGGCTCCCCGAAGCCCACCGGTGCACCGGCGACATCTCCAGACGACCCGTAAAGCAGAGCACGACCACGACGTTCTCCTGGAGCGACGGCGGGGGCGCGGCGGGAATGAGGACGCCTCAGCCTCGCAGCTTCTCGCGGACGGAGGTCAGGGACATCCTGGTCGCATGGATCGCGCTCGGCGTCGCGTTCACGGTAGCCATAACCGGCGGGCTCCTCTCTGGCTTCTCCGGGCGGCTCGGGGTCGTCGTCAACGGAGGCGCTGTGACGATCGGTCTGGAGACTACTTTCGTCCTCGCGCTGGTAACGATAGGGGTGGGGTTCGTTCTTCACGAGCTCATGCACAAGTTCATCTCCGAGCGATACGGCTTCAAGGCGGAGTTCCGGATGTGGCCGAAGGGCCTGGGTTTCGCCCTGGTCTCCGCGATGATAGCGGGGATAGTCTTCGCGGCCCCCGGAGCTACGTACATCATGGGCTACGGCGTCACGGAAAAGGAGAACGGGATAATCTCGGTCGCCGGGCCCCTGACGAACATCGCGATAGCGTTATTGTTCTTACCTC
>CAZAMW010000076.1:4797-6616 GCA_964486265.1 uncultured Nitrosopumilales archaeon
ACTTGTAAACGGCGGTAACGTAACGCTCTTCGAAGCGGGATATCTGGGCTCCTACTTCAACTTCTTCCTCGCGACCTTCAACATGCTGCCCATCTTCGTCCTCGACGGCGCGAAGGTCTGGCGCTGGAACAAGGCCATCTGGGCAGGGCTCTTCATCCCCCTGGTAGTGATAGTCGTAGCGTACCTTACCGGAAGCGTGGGCTGACAAAAAAAGGGAGGATGGGGTTCCTCTAGGAGACCGTTGCGGTCACCAGGAGGAGTACCCCGTACTCGATTCCGTTGGTCTGCACGTCAAAGCGCAGCGTGTTGTAGGTCTGTCCCTGGAAGTTGGCGTGTGCGCCCGCGGCGAACAGGAACGAGCCTGGGGTCGCGCTGGCGAGGCTGCCCTGTCCCACGAGGTGAGCCTGGAACGGGCCCATCTCGGCGGAGCCGGATGCGATACTGTACGCTGTTCCGTTGATGGTGAGAGACCCGGACGCGATCGAGAGCGCGTACCCGCCCTTATACGCTCCCGTCACCGTGAGCGTCAGGGTGCCGGATGCTGTCCCTGCCTTGCCGGGGCTGCCTACCACGTGGAACACGCCGTTCGTGCTCGTGAAGGAGATGGTCTGTCCGGCCGTCATCGCGGTCGGGCTTGGGAGGATGCTCTGGGAGCTGCTGCTGGCCGCCAACGCCATGCCGGTCATCGGATATCCGTTGAGCGGGTTGTTGGTGGCAGCCATCGCTGCTGGAAGTCCCAGGAGCAGTGCGACAACCGCGAGGGTTGACGCTGCGCCAATTGCTGCTATCTTTGCTGTCTTCATTTTCTTTCTTTCTACCTCAGGACTGAAGAACCGTCGCGGAGTATATAGCGCACGGGAACGTCCCGTCTATACGGCGCATCTGGACGCGGGGTCCAGTGGCGGGACAATCGGTTTATCTTGCGCTGGTTTTACTCGGCATGCGCTGCTGTAACGTGACCCAACAGACCAGACGGACCGCAGGGCTGCTCTCTCTCCTGCTGGAGACTGCGGGCGAGGTGTGATATCGGGTGCAGAACATCGACCCGGTGTATCTTCTTGACCCGCTCGTCGTGATCTCGTTCAGCCTCGGCCTGATGGTTTACTGGCATCACAAGAGGGGCCTTTCGAGATGGGTGGTCCTGTACTCGTTCGTGGCCTACGCAGGCGCCATAGCGATGAAGTACATCGTCCAGATTCCCACGGTCGGCCTCCTGGATTCGGCGTTCGGCGGTCATCCGGTTGTGCTCGGAGTGTACTATGGAGCCCAGACGGCCGTGTTCGAGGTGGGAGGGGCATTTCTCGTCGCATGGATCGCCGTGTCGCGCGGACGCCTCAGGGCGAGCGACGCCGAGGGCTATGGGCTGGGGCTCGCCTTCTGGGAGAACGGAGTGCTGATAGCCCTTCCGCTGCTCGTGGACTATATCGCATACTACTCCATCCTCTCGGCGCCGGGTTCGCCCGCCGCTCAAACGCTCTATCCCGTGCTCTCGAAGGATGCGCCTGGCCTCTTCCTCAGCGCGTCCGGTGCGCTGCCCCTCATGGGATACGCCATCCTGGAGAGAGTCTCGTCTCTCCTCGCGCACCTCTCGTGGGGCTACCTCTGCGTCCTCGCGGCGGTCTACAGGCGGAAGGTCTACCTCGCGGCCGCGCTCCCGGTCGGCTTCCTGATCGACTTCCTGACTCCGTTCTCTCAGACGCTCGGGATTGCGCTGTTTGAATGGCTCGTCTTCGCTGTGGGCGCAGGTGGCCTCGTCATCGCCTTGGCTGTCACCCGTGCAGCCCGCAGGGACAGACCGGCTGAGCAGGGGAAGGAACAC
>CAZAMW010000077.1:0-6593 GCA_964486265.1 uncultured Nitrosopumilales archaeon
CTTGCTCCTTCCACTCGTCGTACCACTCCCGGCGGACCCTCATGCCCTCCTCGACGGCCGCGAGCGAGGCGTGCGCGACCTGAGCGGCCAGCTTGCCCTTGCCCATCCCGAGGTCGGTCCGAGCGACTATCACCTGCTTCAACTCAGCCATTTTGTGTCTGATTCGGGTCAAGGGTTATTACCAAACGGGTAAAGGGTTTACTCCCAAATTGAGCTCGACCCCCTACGACGTCGTGGTTGGAGGCGGCAGCGTTGGCGGCCTGAGCTTCGCTTCAGAAGCGGCTTCCCTCGGTCTCAGCGTCCTCGTCCTCGAAGAAGACCCCGAGATAGGCGAGCCGGAGAAGTGCGACGGCCTCGTCTCGCTGAGGGCGATGGGCGACTACGTAGCTCCAGAGAAGGATTGCATACAGAGCAGGGTCAGGAGCGGTACGGTCTTCTCTCCTTCCGGCGCGTCGGCGACCATGGACGCATCAGGGCTCGACGTGGTCGTGATAGACAGGAGCGCCTACGACAGGCAGCTGGCCGAGCTGGCGGCCTCGCGTGGTGCGAAGGTCCTGACGTCGTCCAGGGTCATCGGGACGGAGACCACTCCCGGGGACGTCAGGGTGAAGGCTGGCAGGGAAGAGTACCATTGCGCCTACTACGTCGATGCCACGGGGCCCTCCGGGGTCATCAGGCGCAACCGCCGGAGGCTGATCCCGGCGGCCAAGTACGAGGTCCGCGGCAGGTGGGTCACAGACGGTGAGGTCGAAGTGCATCTGGACCGGCGCAAGTATCCGGGTTTCTTCGCGTGGGTGATACCGCGCGGCGATGGCATCGCGAAGGTTGGAGCGGCGGGGTTTGGGGTCAACAGCTTCAAGGCCCTAGAGTCTTTCCTCGCCGGGAGGGGCGGTGAGGTTCTGAAGAAGGTCGCAGCCCCCATCTACGTCGGCGGTCCTGTAGCCGATTTCGTGTCCGGGAGGACGATACTCGTCGGAGAGGCTGCGGGACAGGTCAAGCCCACAACGGCGGGAGGCATCCTGGCATCGGTCGCAGGAGGAATGACAGCCGCAAGGTCCGTGTGGAAGGCTCTGACACGAAAGGACCCGACGGAGCTGGGTGGCTATCAGCGGAGCTGGGAGGACCGGTTCGGCCCCGAGTTCAGGACGATGAGGAGGCTCAGGGGCATCTTCGAGGGCCTCTCCAACGACGACCTGGAGAGGATAGTCTCTCTGCTTTCATCGAAGAAGGTCTCCGAAAGACTCGCATCGGCCGACTTCGACTTCCACGCGACCGCTCTGCTGTCGGCGGTGGGAGTGAAGGGGACGCTCCAACTGGCCGGGGTGCTCATCTCAGCCGAGGCGAGGCAGGCTCTCGCTTCCCTCGTCCGTTAGCCCGAGAGGCAGCAAGGTATATGTGGGAGCCCCGGAGAGGCCTGCCCAGTTTGTCTCAGAAGAGCATCACCCTCCCGACCTGTACATCGTGCAACAGGCCGATCATGCCAAGAGAGGAGGCCTCGCGCTTTTACTGTCCCAACTGCCACCAGGTTTTCATCTGGCGCTGCGAGCGGTGCAGGAAGTTCTCCAGAAGGTACAAGTGCATCAACTGCGGCTTTGAAGGACCCTAGTGAAGTAGCTTGGGCTCATACGTGATCAGGATCAAGGTCCTCCCGACAGGGCCAGATGTGCCTGTCCAGGGGCTTCTGGACGGGATAAAGGGCAACCTGACCTCGGTCATGTCCGTGAGGTCGCACAAGGAGGAGCCTATCGCCTTCGGCCTCTACGCGCTCATTCTCGACATCGTCGCACCCGAGGAAGAGGGGATGGTCGACCAGGTGGAGAAGGCGGTCTCTACCGCGAAAGACGTCGCGCAGTACGAGCTCACAGCCGTAAGCAGGATGTCGAGCACTCTCAAGGTCTGAAGCTTTTATAGAGGCACGGTTAGCGGGAATCGTTCTCCGGGACTGACAATTTGAAGCCTCCTCTTCGTTACAGCGTATTCGAATTCATCAAGGACAAGAAGGCCGCGACAGACGACGATATCCTGGACTTTATCAACAAGAGCGACACTTACTCCATCCACGAGCTCAACAAGTGCCTGATGGACCTCGAGATCCTCGGAGTCATAAGCATCCGCTGGGTCGCCAAGGAAAAGAGGAGGGTCGAGTTCGTCGATGTCCCGCTCGAGGGCACGAAGTACGGCGAAGGTTAATTATTCGACCGTCGGGTCGTGACATCTAATGGGCATCGACCTAGGAGACATCATCCCACGAAGGAAGGTCGAGCTCTCTTCGCTCTCCAACAAGAAGATGGCCGTGGACGCCTACAACGCGCTCTATCAGTTCCTCGCGATAATCCGCGGCGTGGGCGGCGAACACCTCAAGGATTCCCAGGGGCGGGTGACGAGCCATCTGAGCGGCCTCTTCTACAGGAACATCAACCTGATGGAGCTGAACATAAAGCTCGTCTACGTCTTCGACGGCGCGCCGCCGGAGCTGAAGACGGAGGAGATCGAGCGCAGAAGGCAGGTGAAGGTCGAGGCCACCCGGAGATACCGCGAAGCGGTCGCGGTGGGGGACATGCCGAGCGCGAGGAAGTATGCGGAAGCTTCCACGTCTCTGAGGATCGACATGGTCTCCGAGGCAAAGAGGCTCCTCGACGCCATGGGCATCCCGTGGTACGACGCGCCATCCGAGGGTGAGGCCCAGGCGTCAGTGATGGCAGCCGAGGGGACGGTCGACGCCGTCGCGTCCCAGGACCACGACTCGCTGCTGTTCGGGGCACCCCTTCTGGTGAGGAACTTGACCATCTCCGGCAGGCGGAGGCTCCCGAGCAAGAACGTCTTTATCGATGTGGAGCCCGAGTCCATCTCGCTGTCCGAGACGCTCCAGTCGCTACAGCTGAGCAGGGAGCAGCTCGTCGACCTTGGCATCCTCCTGGGTACAGACTTCAATCCAGACGGTTTCAAGGGAATCGGTCCGGCGAGGGCCCTCAAGTTTATGAAGACGTACGGCTCCCTCGAGAAGGTCGAGCCGCTGAAGGAGGAGCTGTCCAGGGTCGACTATCCGGCAATAAGGCGAATATTTCTCTCTCCGCCCGCCGACAAGGGCATGAAACCTGACTGGAAGGACTACAAGCCCGATGCCGTCGCGGATTTCCTCGTCGGTGAGCACTCCTTCTCGGCCGAGAGGGTCGATGCCGCCTCCAGGCGAATACTCAAGCTGGAAGGTTCCAGGAGCGATACGCTCGAGAAGTGGTTCGGCTAGTTTCATTCGACGCCCATGAACTCTTCGACGTTCCTCGCCAGCAGCGCGGGGTTCGTCCTCGCCTCCTCCCCGATGCTCTTGCAGGGAACGTCCCCATAGTCGTGCCCGGGGTAGACGACGGTCCCCGGAGGCAGCTTCATCAGGATATCGCGAAGGCTGTGGAAGAGCTGCTGGGCGGAACCTCCCGGGAGGTCGGTCCGACCACAGTTTCCGATGAACAGGGTATCGCCAGTGAAGACCTCCTCGCCGTCGTAGAGGCAGACGCTGTCCGGCGTGTGCCCGGGGGTGTGGATGACGCGCACCCGTGTATTACCAAGATTCAGGACGGCGCCATCGGCGACACGGAGGTCCGCTTCGAGCTCGGAAGACTCGTGCACGACGACCTGTGCGCCGAGCAGCTTGGCCAGGTCTCGTAGGGTCTCCACGTGGTCGAAGTGCCCGTGGGTGGCCACGACGTACTTGACCCTCAGGTCTCCTCTCCGCGCCGCGTCGACGACGGGTCCGGTCTCCCACCCCGAGTCCACCGCGAGGGCTTCCCTGCTCTCCCTGTCTATGAGAAGGTAGTCGAAGTTCCGCATCGGCCCGACCGGTATCTGAATGACCTCAGTCTTGCTCAATCCCTATCGACGCGACGACGACCTCTCCCGTGTATTCATCTCTTCCGCGCAACCCGACCTTCGCCCCGTGGAGGGCGACAGTCAGGTCAGCCCTGACCGCCTCCCCCTTTGCGTCGCCCGACTCGGGGTCGAGGCCCGACGGGACGTCCACCGCCACCTTGGCCGCCCCTGAGGCGTTCATCGCCGCTGCGGCGGTGGCGGCAGGGTCGCGCAGGCCCCCGCTGACACCTGTCCCCACGATGGCGTCGACTATGACGTCCGAACGGTCGAAGTACTTCAGGGAAGTGAGCAGCTTCTTCGTGTCCTCAACCGGGACGGCCGAGCTTTCGACCCGTACCCAGTTCGCCCTGGCCTCGGGCGTCTTGATCGCGGACGGCAATCCTAGCAGCAGGACCAGCACGCTCCAGCCCATCTTCTTGAGGTACCGGGCGACCACGAACCCGTCTCCTCCGTTGTTGCCCGTACCACACACCACGAGCGCACGTCTCGAGCCAGGTTTCCTGTATCTGAGGTCGATCGCCTCGGCCACCGCCTTTCCAGCGTTCTCCATCAGCTCCTCGGGACCCATCCCTCTCTCGGCCGCCTTCCTCTCGAGCTCACGCATCTCACCTGGCGTGAGATATTCCATGGCGGTTTCGGCGCCGCCTATCTTTATCAATGTCTCTGATGTGTCATCCGTGGATGTCCAGGCGCCGCGGAAAAGGGAGGCCCGTCTCCGACTCAATCGTGACCTCGGTCCGCATCATGATGCCGACTGACGCGAACATCCGGGGAAACGTCTTCGGAGGCTCGATCCTGAAGTACATGGACGAGATAGCCGCCGTCGCAGCGTTCCGGCACGCGCGGCGGAACGTGGTGACCGCCTCCATCGACAGGATGGACTTTTTGGCCCCCGTCTATCTCGGTAACCTCTTGATCTTGAAGGCGGCTGTCAACTACGTCGGGACGACTTCTATGGAGATAGGGGTCCGCATAGAGGCAGAGGACCTGATAACCGGGAGTGTGACACACGCGGGGTCCTGCTTCCTCACGTACGTGGCCCTTGACAGCAATGGTAAGCCCACGCCGGTCGAGCCGGTCATCCCCGTGACCGCTGAGGAGAAGAGGAGGTTCAAGCAGGCAGCCACGAGAAGGAAGATCAGGCAGGTCGAGCGGGCCGAGATGAGGAAGCTGTCGGTTGATTAGCCGCTCAACAAATGTAGAGCCCTCCTCTATTATCCGTGCAAGACGCCCGCGTGGACATGGTCAGTGTGTCCGAGGCTTTCGATTTGGCTAGGAGCGGGAGGAAAGAGGCGGCCGCTGACGCGCTGAAGCAGGAGTTCCAGCGGCTCCAGTCGCCTGACCAGAAGGTGGAGCTCTGCGAATGGATAGCGAGCTGCTTCGAGAACCTTCGCGATTATGAACAGGCAGCCGAGTGGTACGAGCTCGCAGGTGCCCTGTCTCTGTCGGAGACCGGCTCGCCCCTCTCAAACGCGCTGATGGCGCTGAAGGAATACGAGCGAGCCCTGGCGTGCAGAGAGAGGGGAGACGACGAGGAGTCGCTAGAAGCCTGCATCAGCGTGATCAGGGACCTGCGGCGCGCGTACGCTGCGGCCTAGGCGCGGCTATCCGCCCTTGTCGAGTGCCTTCCTCCTGTTCACGGTCTTCAGGTAGCACTCGCTGCATATCATCTCTTCCTTCATGCCGACCTTGAAGGGCTTGGCGTCCTTGTCCAGTTCCTCGTCGCAGAGGTAGCACCTTAGTTCCAAGTTATGACCCTCGAGCCTTCGAGATGCGTCTCTTGACCAAGTTCCCACGAGCCTTGAAGTGCCAAACCTCAGCGTCTGCGTCGAACGCTTCTGCCCATTTAACCAATTCCGTCAGCTCGCCTGTCTTTGTCCTCGCCTGTCCCCCCTTGACCTGCACCAGCAGGATCCGGCCCTCCTTGGCCGCAAAGATGTCGACGGGGCTGTGCGACCCAGCGCTCCTTCCGACGACCCATCCCTCCTCCCTTAGCAGCTCCATCACCCTGTACTCTTTTGCGCGACCTCTGTTATAGGCATGGTTAGGCATATCTCCGCACTCCGCCCACCCTGTCCGTGACGCGCCCCGCGCCGAACGAGCTCTCCACTTCCGCCCGCCACTGTCTCCGGCTTCCTTGATATCTTCTGCGCTCGGTTTCAGCAAGCTTATGTCCTGGAGGGGAGTGCCCGTTCTGTTTCAAGTTGAACCTAACCGCGGCGGAGCGCTCGCTCGGGAAGATAGAGACCAACCTCCAGCAGGTACTCGAGAGGAGGGAGAGGATTCTGAAGACCAGCAGGGACGTCATCCTGTCGAGCTCAAGGGCCATAGTCCTGCTGCACTCGAAGAAGAAGAAGGAGGCGAAGGCCGAGATAGCAAAAGCTGACGGCCTTCTTGCGGCGATGCGGAGGGACGCCGTGGGCGGCCTCTCCCGCTACCTTGTCTCTCCCGAGACGGAGTTCGTCGAAGCGTCTGTGGTTGAGTCTGTGGTGCTTAACAAGCCCGTACCCGACGCGACGAAGCTGGGGGTCTCTGACGAGGCCTACCTGCTCGGCCTGCTCGACAGCGTGGGGGAGCTCAAGAGGATGCTGCTTGTCTCGATAACCGAGGGTAAGGTCAAGGACACCGAGGGGTACTTCGCCACGATTGAACGGCTCTGCGCCCTGCTCTCGCCCTTCGCCGTGTTCGACAACGTCGTAAACGGCGTGCGTAGGAAGATAGACGTCGCGCGG
>CAZAMW010000078.1:0-6562 GCA_964486265.1 uncultured Nitrosopumilales archaeon
AAGGGGGGCGGCTGAGCTGAGCAGGCACCAGACGGATGGCTCGATAGCGGTCCTGGATTTCGGCGGCCAGTACTCGCACCTCATCTGCCGCAGAGTCCGCGGCCTGGGTGTCTACGCAGCACTCTTTCCATTCGATACCCCTTACGAGACGCTCAAGGACATGGGGGTGGCGGGCGTCATTCTGTCCGGCGGTCCGGCGAGCGTCTACGATGAATCATCTCCCCACCCCGACGGAGCGCTTCTGCAGGGGTCTCTGCCGCTGCTCGGCATCTGCTACGGCTACCAGCTGATAGTGCAGGCTCACGGCGGCGAGGTCCAGAGGGCGTCGAGGCGGGAGTACGGCAAGTCCAGCGTAAGGATACTCGACAGGTCGGGGTTGTTCGAGGGGCTCTCCCAGGAGAAGATATCCTGCTGGATGAGCCACAGCGACTCTGCGACCAGACTCCCGGAGGGGATGTCCGTCCTCGGAGTCAGCGACAACTCTCCCTACGCCGCTGTCCAGTCGGCCGACGGAAGGCAGTTCGGCGTGCAGTTCCACCCTGAGGTCGCCCACACCGAAAGGGGGGACGCGATGCTCTCGAACTTCGTGTTCAACGTCTGCGGTGCCAAGAAGGGCTGGTCGATGTCGAACTTCCTCGAAGAAACGGTCTCGGAACTGTCGTCCAACATCGAGGGAAGGGTCCTCTGCGCGGTCTCGGGTGGTGTCGACTCCTCGGTAGCGTCGGTCCTCCTGAACCGCGCGGTCGGCGACAAGCTGCAGTGTGTCTTCATCGACACGGGTCTCCTACGCGAGGGAGAGGCCGCCGAGGTGTCCAAGTTCCTCAAGGAGGACCTCGGGGTACCTGTCGAGTTCGTCGATGCTGCCGACCGGTTCCTCGGATCCCTGAAGGGGGTGTCGGACCCGGAAGAGAAGAGGAAGGTCGTGGGCCGGGTCTTCGCCGACGTATTCGAACACTACGCGCGCACCAACGGCCCGTTCTCCTACCTCGCTCAGGGGACGCTCTATCCCGACGTGATCGAGAGCGGCCGCTCGTCGGCCCCCGCCTCCGTGATAAAGACCCACCACAACGTCGGCGGCCTCCCGAAGGACCTCTCGCTCAGTGTCGTGGAGCCGCTCAAGGCCCTCTACAAGGACGAGGTGAGGTCGCTCGGAGCCATACTCGGGCTCCCGGCGAGGGTGCTCCAGAGACATCCGTTCCCAGGTCCTGGCCTGGCCGTCAGGATAATCGGCGAGGTCACGCCGGACAAGCTGAGGATATGCCGGCAGGCGAACAAGGTCGTGGAAGACGTCCTCCTCGAGGAAGGGGTCTACAACAAGGTCTGGCAGGCGTTCGCCTATCTCGGCGACGACAGGGTCACGGGGGTGCTGGGTGACGAGCGCAAGGTCGGCTACCAGGTGACGGTCAAGGTCGTCGAGTCCCAAGACGCGATGACGGCTGACTGGTACCGCGCTTCGCACCAGATGCTCGAGAAGATATCGAACAGGATAACCAACGAAGTCGAGGGCGTGGTCAGCGTCGTCTATGCCATCTCCTCAAAGCCGCCGTCGACGATAGAGCCACAGTGACCCTCATGTCGCACTTCCTGGGACCGCAGACCAAACTCGCTGAGCTGCACGTACACCTAGGCAGCTCGGTCGACCCCGCGGTAATGTGGGAGATAGCCCACGCCCAGGGGATCAAGCTCCCGACCAAAGACTACTGGCGCTTCGTTGACATGGTCACTGTGAACCCGCGGAAGGTCAAGTCGTTCTCGGACTACCTCGAGATGTTCAAGTGGACCGAGCTCATCCAATCGAGTCCTCTCGCCATAGAGCAGTCCGTATACCACACCATCGCCGGGGCGTACCGCAAGAACAACATCACGCTGCTCGAGCTGCGCTTCAACCCGATGAAGAGGAACAGGGGGGGAGAGCAGGACCTCGACCAGATAATGATGGCCGCGGTCCGCGGGATTGACCGTTCATCGCTCGAGTATCCGGTGAGGACCGGACTCATCGTCTGCCTCGACCGCACGTTCGACCTAAAGAGGAACGTGATACTCCTGGAGAAGGCTCTGCGGTTCCAGAACCGCGGAGTGGTCGGGATAGACATAGCCGGTCCCTCGAACCCGGACTTCCGCTACTCTGACTACCACGACATATACCAGCGCGCCAGGGAGAAGGGCCTGGGTCTCACGGTGCACGCCGGTGAGGACGAGGGCCACGGCTCGGTCAGGCAGGTCATCAAGCACCTCTCACCCGACCGGATCGGCCACGGAGTCCGCTCGATCGAGAACGACAAGACCATGGAGATGGTCCGCGAGAACGGGATCACGCTCGAAGTATGCCCCTCCTCGAACCTCAACACCAGGGTCATCAAGGGCGTGGGGCACATGAAGCAGACGTTCCGCTCGCTCGAGAAGAATCACATCAAATACACGATTAACACGGACGGCCCCGAGATGCTGATGACAAACCTCAGGGGCGAGATCGACTTTCTCCTCAGGAACGGGATCCTCGACGAGGACGACGTCCTGAGGGCGAACAGGCACGCCTTCGCGGCGTCGTTCATCAGATAGTCCTCTGCAGGGTCCGCGGGCCCGCGCCATGATTTATATCGACCTCGCGATCTCTTGTCAGAGACTCTTGAGCTCCGAACCCGCGCCCCAGGGCCTCGGCCCAATCGACGACGACACCCTGGACGAGGGGTGCTACTATCTCTCAAAGCTCGGGCTCAGCAGTCCCGAGGTCGGAAAGCGTTTCGAGATACCTGCCTCCGAGGTGACCAGGCGAAGGAACCACTTCCAGGCCGGACTGAAGAAGGGGCGGCTCGTCGAGGACCAAGCGTCGCTCGAGTTCTGGAGTAGCGTGCGGGAGGAGGCCGAGGGCAACGTCAAGGTGACGTTCGTCAGCGGCAAGGGGTTCCATCACGCCTGGAGGTCCGACCTGATCAAGTTCGACGGGCCCACTCTTCTGGGCATATACGAGTCGTGCAAGGAGTTCCTGAACCTTGACCCAAGCGCCCGTTTCCTCCAGTACGAAGCGCCGAAGAACTACGACCCCCTCGCGATGCAGAGGGAGATAGCCAAGGCGGTCGTCGTGGTAGGGAACCTCCTCGAAGAGAAATGGAAGGAAGAGCAGAAGAAGCCTAGACGACCCTGACGCGGACCTTAGCGACGGCGTTGTAGCCATACTGGAGCTTGTTCTCCCAGGGCTCGAGGGGCTGGACGTTCCCTTTCTCGTCGGTCGCCCTCGCCGAGATCGTCATCTCTCCCGTTCCTTTCGGCGTCCAGTCCTTCCCCCATTCGACCCATTCGAACTTCCCCGCCTGCCTCGGGCTGAGCTCGGCGCGTCTCCATCCGCTCCCGAGGTCGACCTCGACGCGCGAGACCGCGGCCTGCCCGGACCACGCCCTTCCCATCACCCTGACGGCCCTTCCCGCCTCCAGGGAATCGCCATCCGCCGGGTTCGTGAAGATCGACTTGACCATGAGTTCCCTCACCGGGGTGCGGGTCTCCTTCCCTCGCTCCCGTTTCACGTAGACGTACTTGACGTCGTTGAAAAACACCCGACAAGGATTACCCGAAGCCAGTCTTATCGTGCTCAGCCACTTCACCGAAGCCATCCCGTACCATCCGGGCACTATGAGCCGGGCGGGATAGCCGTGTTCCGGAGAGAGCCTCTGCCCGTTCATCCTTAGAGCTACGATCGTGTCGTCCTCCATGGCCTTCTCGAGTGGGAGACTCCGGGAGTAAGGACTCTCCCCGGGAAGACCGTTGACGGCCCCGGAGTCGGCACCTTCGGCCACGACCTCGCTGGCTCCGGCCCTGACGCCAACGCCCTCCAGCACGGTCCTCAGAGGCACGCCCGTCCATCTCGCCGTGCCGACTGCGCCATGCCCCCACCTGAGCTCGTCCTCGGCCGCTGTCCTGAACCCACTCCTGCCGTTCCCTGCGCACTCCAGGGTGACCGAGACCGTCCTTGTGGGCATCCGGAGCAGGTCGGCGTACCCGAAAACGCGTTCCTTCTCGACATCGCCCTCTATCCCCAGCCTCCAGTTAGAGAGCTTCACGTGGGGTATTGCAAAGTGAGACCTGATAAAGAACGATGACACCGGTGTGACCCGCGACCGTAGTGAACTGAGCGACGATTCGGCGTTAAGGGGCGAATCGGTCGCTATGATCAGGGCCCTCTTGCCTTTCTTCATCGGCGCCGGGGCTGGTAAGTGCCTTCCCTTAACCTCATCGAGGCCCATCGTCACCAAACTCTTAAAATGAGGTCGGCACGGGGCAAAAATCAAGAGGGCCAACGGGTCGCATGGAAAATCTCTCCGTCGAACGACTTTCGTCGGTCCTCGCCAAATTCCAGGGCAGGCGGGTTCTCGTCGCGGGCGACCTCATCGTAAGCAGGTTCGTCGAGGTCTCCGCCCGCAAGCTCGCGCGAGAGGCACCGGTCCCTGCCGGTGACTATGTCGGCGAGACGCTCCTCGCGGGAGGCGCGGCAAACCTGGCACGCGAGCTTACGTCGCTGGGCGCCGCCGTCACGGTCCTCGGAGTCGTCGGGGACGATGGCCAGGGCTCCTGGCTCAGAGAGGACCTCATCCGCAGCGGGGTGAACGCCTCCGGCATAGCCACTGACAAGAACAGGCCCACCTCGCTCAGGACGTGGATCATGGTCAACCGGCTTCACTACCTCAGGATAGACCAGGAGACCCGTCGGGATATCCCGGTCGCCACCACCAAGGCCTTCGTGGAAGAGGCGGCTTCAGAAATACCGGAGGTGGACGTGGTGGTCCTCTCCGACTACGACAGGGGCGTGATAAGCCCGCCGCTCATCGACGGGATCGTCACGGCGGCCCAGAAGAGCAACAAGATCGTCGTCGCCCAACCCAAGATGCGCCACTACCTTGACTTCGCGGGCGTGACCTACGTCAAGTCCAACCTCGAGGAGGCGACCCACGCGACGGGCATGAGCATGGTCAACGAGACTAGCCTAAGGAACATGGGCGTCAACCTCATGCAGCGCCTCGACTGCAAGGGCATCCTGATCACCAGGGGGGAGCAGGGCATGACCGTCTTCGAGAAGGACCAGATAACGAACTTCCCGCCGATATTCGGGCGCAGGAACTTTTTCAGCAAGATAGGCGTGAGGGACACGATGACCGGGGTGTTCTCGCTCTCGGTGGCCTGCGACGCTACGGTCGCGGAGGCGGCGTGCCTCTCGAACATCGCTGGACCAGCCAGGAGCGACAAGGCTCGCAACGTGACGCTCAACGTAGCTGACCTGCAGAACGCCTTCGGCAGCCTGGGTGACTTTTTACAGAGGATATCACAGGCCCCGGTGAGGAGGTAGAGAGACCTGGAGAACGCCCGCGAAGCTGCGAGACTTCAGGACATCTCCAGGAGCACGAGGAAGCTGATACTCGGGACCCTCGCCGAGGCAGGCTCGGGTCATCCCGGAGGTTCGCTCTCGGCCGTGGAGCTCCTCGTCACGCTCTATTTCTACAAGATGAAGCACGACCCCAAGAACCCAAAGTGGCCGGACAGGGACCGGTTCATCCTCAGCAAGGGACACGCCGCGCCGCTTCTCTACTCCATCCTGGCCCAGGCAGGTTACTTCCCGGCGGAGGAGCTGCAGTCTCTCCGCAAGATGGGTGCGCTACTTCAGGGTCACCCGGACCTCAGGATACCCGGTGTGGAGATGCCGGCGGGCTCAGAGGGGATAGGGCTCTCCGTCGGCGTGGGGGAAGCCCTCGCGGCCAAGGTCGACAAGAGGAGCTACAGGACCTACGTCCTAATGGGCGACGGCGAGCAGCAGGAGGGAGAGGTCTGGGAGGCGGCCATGTCGGCATCGAAGTTCAAGCTCGACAACCTGATCGCGATAATCGACAGAAACGGCATCCAGCAGGACGGACTCACGGAACAGATAATTCCGCTCGAGCCTCTCGCCGCAAAGTGGAGGGCCTTCAACTGGAACGTCATAGAGGTCGACGGCTATGACTACCTCCAGCTGATCGATGCCTTCGATGCTGCCGAGATGACCAAGCACAGGCCCACGATGATAATCGCCCACACGGTCAAGGGCAAGGGAGTGTCGTTCATGGAGTGGTCGCCGACCTATCACGGAACGGCGCCCTCCAAGGACAAGATCACCGACATCTACAAGGAGCTCAAGTGAGTTGAGAGCGGTGAAGATAGCACCTTCGGTTTTGGCATACGACCTTTCGGACCTCCGAGGCGCAGTCGCGATAGCTGACAGAGGGGGAGCCGACCTCGTCCACCTGGATGTCATCGACGGCCACTTCGCCCCGAACATCACGTTCGGAGCGGGGACCATCAGGGCCCTCCGGAAGAATTCCAAGCTCGTGTTCGAGGCCCACCTGATGATCAGCGAGCCAGCCCGCTACCTCCGCGACTTCCTCGACGCGGGTTCGGACATCGTGGTCGTCCACGCCGAGACCGTAGACGGTCCGACCTTCGACGCGCTCTACGCTATGGCTCACTCCTTTGGCAAGCAGGTCGGCCTTGCACTGAAGCCGGGCACGGAGCTACCAGGATGGGCTGAAGAGAGGCTGGACAGGAT
>CAZAMW010000079.1:0-6534 GCA_964486265.1 uncultured Nitrosopumilales archaeon
TCCTGGACCGCGTGTCGGGTGCGGGCGAGAACGTGTTCAAGGTTGCGATAAACGGGAGCAACGTCAGGGAGATCAAGCTCACCACGAAGCCCTACGACCTGAAAGCGCTGGGCGAGAGGCTGAACAGATACTTCCCGGGCCTGGTCCAGGTCCGCGAGGACCTCGGCGTGATAATCGTCATGGACAAGATCAAGGTCACGGAGAAGGGCGTGGAGGGCACCGGCCTCGCTGCGGACAAGGCAAAGACCATCTTCGACGAGTACGTCAGGGAGACAAAGAAGTAGTCGATCCGGCCAGCGCTTAGCATCGCTCGGAGGTCTGGGAGGGTCGAGGGCGTGGGATGGAATCGACAGCCACACCGTTTCAGGTCGCGCCGGTCGTTCTCCCGACTCCGAAGGGCCCGTCCCGGAGGAAAACCTTTTGATAGAACGAGGCAGAAATCTAGCTCCCTAGTGACTATCGTGTCTTCCATCTTCAAGAAGATTATTGGCGGCGGAGAGGGCGAGACTGGGGACCATGCGGGCCAGGCCGGACAACTCCCTCAGCATAGGGACAGGCTGCCTCCCGGCCAGGTCTGGGGAAAGAGGTACGTCATCTACTCTGCCAACGGCAACCAGAGGGTCAGCGCGGCAGACTGGAAGCTGAAGGTGACCGGGCTGGTGGAGAGGCCTCAGGGGTTCACGTATGACGAGCTCCTGAAGCTCCCGATGATCAGGTACGCCAAGTCGTTCCACTGCGTGACCCGCTGGTCTGTGGAGCTCCCCACCTGGGAGGGCGTCTCGATCAAGATGCTCGCGGAGATGGCCCGTGTCAGACCCGAGGCGACCTGGGTCATGTTCCACTGCTACGACGGATACACGGCTCCCGTCCCAATGGATGACGCGCTCACGGACGACGCGATCGTGGCCCTGAAGATGAACGACAAGCCTCTCCTCCCCGAGCAGGGATTCCCGGCGAGGCCCTTCATGCCCCAGCTCTACGGATGGAAGAGCGCCAAATGGCTCGGAGAGATAGAGTTCATCCCGCGCTACCAGGACGGATACTGGGAGGCGTACGGCTATCACGAGCGGGCGAACATCTGGGAGGAGGAGCGGTTCAAGGGCGACGGGTACAAGCCGGTCGCGAGGAAGGCGTTCGGCACCGTCTGAGCAGCGCTAACCAGCGTCTGCCAGCGCGCCGAAGAATCCGACGACGACGTCACGGACCGACACCCACAGCGTGTGCCTGACCTCCGCGCCCGTCTCCGCCATCCGCGAAAGTCTCCTGACCCGGAAATAGATGGGAGGGTGAGGGTCAAACCTGAGCCAGTCGAGGAAGCGGATCCTGGGGGAGTAACGCTCGAAGTAGAGTTGGGTGAACCCTATCCTCTTGAGAGCCGACGCCAGCAGGCCCGGTCCACCGAGGACGGCCGCAGACTCCGTGTCGGCGCGGGTCTCGAGGAACTTTCCGATAAGGTAGACGACACCGAACGCGATGATGAAGTAGAAGATGCCGAGGTCGATCAGGATAGGGAGCCAGACGTACAGGGCACCCAGGTACATTACCATCGTCGCGACGAAGAGGATTATCGGGTCTCGGCCCTTGATGTGTCCCATTTCGTGCCCGACGACCGCCTCCAGTTCGTCGTCCTCGAGGTCCTCCAGCGCGCCGGCGGTTATGGTCATCGACGCCCTCCCCGGCGAGACGCCCGTCGCGGCTGCGTTATCCGTCGGGGAGTTCACGACGGTGACCTTCGGTATTGGCAAGCGGAATTTCGCAGAGGCTTCGCTTACCAGTCGGTATGGGTTCCTCCTCGTCACCTCGATGTCGTCTATGGAGCAGACTACTCCGGCCTTTGAGAGTATACCGTGGATCGCGACCTTGGTCTCTGGCTTGCCGAGAACGTCCGAGGAGATGGCGTGCTCCATAGCGTCCCTCACGTTGCCTACGAGAGCCCGGCCCTTGGACGAGAGTTCCTTGAACGTCTCGGGTGAGCACATCACCCTCACCACAGCCACCTCGGGGTGTTCGCCAGTGACTCGGACCGACCCCGCGCTAAGCATCAGCCTGTCCGAGAAGAGCAGTGCGAGACCCTGGATGGCGAGTATACCGATCAGGGCGTAGTCGCCGAGGAAAAGGACGAAGACGAAGCTTACGGCCATCAGGACAAGGAACATGTTGACGGTGTTCCCTGCAAAGATGCGCTTCAGGATGCGTCTGGGGGTGCTCGTCGAACCGGGTTGGGAAGCCTCAAGGTCAGAACGACCAATCGAGTACACGAACCTGAGGCTCGTCGTCTTGGAATGCATGAGGAACGATGTCACGAGCACCTCTATGTCGTCGGCCACGTGGTCGCACACGGGGGCAACGCGGGGGTCCTTCGGGTCAAAACCGGTGAATTCGACCACAACAGCCTCGGAGGCGATGGAGAGGTTGGCCGTCAGGGCAGGGAACCCTATCGACGGCGTCGCCCATCCCGGGACCTCGGGGTCGAGAGTCCAGACGTAGTACCTCCGTTCGCCGGCACGGCCTGAGCTGAACCCGCCACCCTTCATGAACCGCATGTTTGGAGTGAGATAGTGGGTCGCGATGAAGTCTGCCAGTCCGGGGACGGCCGAGGCCGGGACCCCAGACTGGACCTCGACCCGATAAGGCAAGTCCAAGGAGGCGTCGCAGCGGCCACGACTACTTAAGACGAATGAACGCCGACGGTCTCCCGCTAGCGATATGGCCATGAACTCGACAAGGGCAGTCAACCTTGCCGCGGTCCTTTCGCTCGTGTTTGGCAACTACGTGATGACGATCAACCAGGTGAACGTATCATCGATCTTCACGTTCGGACCACTGTCGCACGCCGCGTCGATTTCGAAGGACTTCGACCTCAGCGTCTACGGTCTCGGCATCCTTACGTCGGCGTTCTTCCTCGCATATGGCGCCTTCGAGGTCCCGGGGGGCATCCTTGCGGCCAGGACGGGCCCAAAGAAGATAGTCGTGATGGGCGCGGTCGCGAACGCGGTCGGAGTGATAGGGAGCGCGCTCGCCCCTCAGTTCGACGCGCTCGTGCTCTTCAGGTTCGTGGCGGGATTCGGCTTCGCCTTCGCCTTCCCATCGATGCTCGTCCTCATCGTGAGGTACTACAAGGCGGGTTCAGAGGGGTTCAGCGTTGCCCTCACGAGCATGGCTTTCGCTGTGGGCTCGGTCACTGGCTACTTCGGTTGGGCCGTACTGGGTGACACGGTGGGGTGGAGGCCTGCCCTCGTTGTCGCGGGAGTCCTCGATATAGTAGGCGTGCTCGCCATGTTCGCGCTGATACCCCCGGACCGGGAGGGTGCCGCGTTCAAGCTGGACAGGGCCCACCTACGGAGCATCATAGTGAGCCGGCCTCTGGCCCTTCTCAGTATTGCATTCCTGGGCGTGGGCTCGACGTACGGCCTGGTCGTCAACTTCATGATCTATTACTTGGAGGGGAACTTTGGGCTGCCACCGGGCCTTGCGGGCAGCATAGCGAGCATCGCGACTATACTTACAATATTCTCGGCGCCAGTGATCGGGCGCGTCTACGACAGGGTCGGGCGCGTGAAGCTCCTGATGGTGGCCAGCGCGGCGGTTATCTCGCTGGGGGTCGGGATCGCGGCAGTCGACTCGATCTACGCCGCGCTGGTCTCGGTGACGCTCTGCGGCCTGTCTGCAGGCGGGTTCTTCACCGTCGGGCTCGCGGTGGCGCGAGAGGTCTCGGCGTCGATACCGGAGTACGAGAGTTTGTCGGTCGGATGGGTCGACTGCTTCTCCCTGCTCGGGAACTCCATATCGCCGCTCTACTTCTCCGCGCTGGTCCTCGTCACCGGCTACCCTGACGCTTGGCTCGTTGGAGGGTCCGTCGCCATAGTCTCGACGGTGCCGGTGCTCTTCCTAAAGAGCGGGGCCTTCCGGAGGGGGCCGGGCACGATGGACGCCGTTCCGCACAAGACTTAGAAGCCGACTGGGCGACCCGCGCCCCGATGCCCGTCTCATTCGAGGTCAAGGATACAGACCTGATGGGACGCTTGGGCGTCCTGAAGACAGGAGGGAAGAGCATAGAGACCCCCTGCCTGATCCCAGTCATCCATCCGGTCATCCAGGACATCCCGCTCAGCAAGTTCAGAGAGCTCGGGTTCGACGCCCTCATGACGAACTCTCTCATCACCTACCGGAGGAGGAAGGAGGAGGCTATCGAGAAGGGGCTACACGCGATGCTCGGATACGACGGGGTGATAATGACCGACTCCGGTGGATATCAGGTCCTCCGGTACGGCGCGCTCGACATAACGCCCGGCGCGATAGCGGAGTTCCAGTCGGCGATAGGCTCCAACCTGGCTGTCACGCTCGACAGGCCGACCGGGTACTCCCTCTCCCGAGACTACGCCAGGGAGACGGTGGACGTCAGCCTCAAGGCGGCGCGCGAGACGATCAAGAAGTTCGGGAAAAGCGAGACGACCTGGGTCGGGCCGATTCAGGGAGGTCTCTTCCACGACCTCGTCCGAACCTCAACCAGGGGCCTGCTGAAGGCCGGGTTCGAGTTCCTCGCGCTCGGGAGCCCCGTGGAGATGATGGACAACTACCGGTTCTCCGACCTCGTCAGGATGATCGTGGCGGCGAAGAAGAGCATGCCATTCTCGATGCCTCTCCATCTCTTCGGTGCAGGACATCCCCTGACCATTCCGCTCTCGGTGGCACTGGGATGCGACACCTTCGACTCGGCCAGTTACGTACTCTTCGCTAAGCAGGGGAGGTACATGACCGAGAGGGGTACGCTTCTTCTCGAGGAGATGACCTACCTCCCGTGCAGCTGTCCCGTCTGCAACTCGACGACCAGAACCGAGCTCGTGCTCATGGAAAGGACTGAGAGGGTGAGGCGGATAGCCCTCCACAACCTCTACCTCCTGCGGCAGGACGTTCTTCGTTGTAAGCAGGCGATCTCCGAGGGAAGGCTGTGGGACCTGGTCGAGGAGAGGGCGGTGACCCATCCGCGAGTGATGGTCGCGTTCGAAGAGATGGTCCGCAACAGCGGCTGGCTCGAGGACGGCACGGCGTTCATGAAGGACAGAGGTCTGCTGGTCCGGAGCGAGGCCGACAGGAGACGCCCCGAGTTGGTCATCTCTGCCGCCCATCTGAGGCGTGTCATCAGGAGACGTCACAGGCAGGCGGTCGTGGTCCCCGTCGAGAACGACAAGCCCCTTCTCAGGACGACGGTCTACCCGCGGGTGAAGAAGCTGACGGAGAAGACTCCGAGCGACGTGTACAAGCTGCACCCGTTGCTCGGCCCGTACCCCGCAGAGCTGGAGTTCGTCTATCCGTTTACACAGACGGTGACCGCGCTGCGCAAGATGGGATACAGGTCGGTCGTCGTCGTCGGGAAGGCGAAGGGAAAGGTCAGGAGTAGATAGCGCTCGAAGAGCCGCGGTCCTTCTCCTTCTGCGCGAGGCCCATCAGCTCCCTTTCTAGGTCTTCTGCCCCCTTGATCAGCGGAGCCGTGGACACTTTGAAGGCATAACGCTCGGCGAGGAACTCCACCGCGGTCGCGGCCGCCCTCGGGTCGACCCTCTCCGTGTTGGAATAGGCCAGAATCGCATAGGCGGCGCAGTCGTGCATCTGCAGCGTGTTGAGAAGTATCGCGACCGGTCCCACTATCATCTTGCCCTCCTCCAGTATCGGCTCACCCTCGAACTGCTCGCGCTTGGCCATGGCGTCGGTCAGGACCAGCCTGTATCCCGAGTCGTCGGTGCGGAGAGATTCGTCTAGGCCGCCGATGAGCGCGACCTCGTTGATGCCCGTCTCGACTATCCAGTTGCCCAGCTCACGGAAGAATCGGTTCTCGTTCTCCCTCAGCGGCGGAACCTCCGCCTTGAGGAATGCGAGCTCCCCGCACACGAATATCTCGTACGGAGTCGATATCGCGCCGTTCAACGTCGAGGAGACCGCCGGAGCGAACTCGGAATCCACGTAGAAAGCCCGTCTTGCCTTGAGTTCCTCTATCAGGAACTTCACGGACCAGTATCCGGTGGCACCTATACCATGAAAACCGGCGATGAGCGTGGTCGCCTTGAGCTTCTTTCCCTCGGGCAGGACTCGGATGGACGACAATCGGACGCCAGCGGTTTTCAGCCTACTCCTTAAACTCATCTGTCCAGGATGCCGTCGCGAGCTTCCTCGAGTCTGGAAAATGGACATAAGCCGCGCGCTCGGTGGCACGGCCATGAGCCAGCTCGAGTCAGGCATGACCAGCTTCAAAGGTCCAGTGCACGAGGTGAGGGCGTATCTTACCAAGCCGGCAGGGAGCGCACCCCTCCCGGGTCTGGTGCTCGTCCACGAGATTTGGGGGCTCACGCCTCACATCAGGGATGTCGCCGACAGGTTCGCCAGAGAGGGGTTCGTCGTTCTCGCTCCCGACCTGATGGGCTCCGACCCGGCGATCGCCCCCCTTTTCTCGGAGACGAACGTCGAGGCGGTCATGAGGTTCATGTTCACCCTCCCGCCCGGAAAGATGAGGGACCAGGCGTTCGTCCAGGAGGAGCTCGC
>CAZAMW010000080.1:0-6458 GCA_964486265.1 uncultured Nitrosopumilales archaeon
GATGGTCGTCAGGGACGGAGGGGCGCTGCCCAATCCCTCCGACGACTTCGAGCTGAAGGCTGGTGATTTCTTGCTCGTGCTGGCGTCGGCTCCTCAATCAGTTGAGGAGTTCAGAATGGCGCTCTCAGATTACCGAGACGACAAGTCCGGAGCTGGGGAGTGATTACGTGGCGTCTCGAGGAACATTGCTCTCACACAGATTCGCGAGGAAAGGCCCTCGGTACAATGCTGGCCTCGAGCGGGATGAGGGTCGGGGAGTTCCTGACCCTCAGGGTGAAGGACATCGACCTGTCCAAGAACCCGGCGACGGTCTACCTGAGGGCAGAGGTGACAAAGGACAGGCAGCAAAGGTACCTGCTTCATCAGCGACGAGGCCGCCACGTTCCTGAAAGACTTCCTTCGCGACAGGATTAACAATCCCGCCGGTTACATCTTCCCGACTTCGACTCGCGGTCAAAAACACAAGACCGGCAACCTGCAGAAGGTCATCCGAATCGCCGAGGCGGAGAAATACGGCCAGCAGGGTGGGGAGTACGTGGCATCCCTTCCTGACGACGGGGCGATTCTCAAGCTTCCCATCTAGGACTTGCATGAGCATCGCTGAGGAACCACATTTAGTTTTGACTTCCACCTTCGGTGATAATCCACGATGCGGCTCGCATTCCTCTCACACCATGCTCAGGACTAATTCGGATCCTCCGGTGTTTGTTGTTTGCGCGTTATATTGATTGTCGGCAGGCCTCCAAATTCTGGAAAGAGCACATTCTCCGAAAGTTTGGTTCGTGCATTGCAGGATCAGGGAGTCTCAGCCGAAGCCGTAGATTTTGGACCCGCGGTCTCCCACATTAAGTTTCATCAAGGGAGAGATATCGAGGAAGCAAAGAGACCAGCTGAAGCGGTCGAAGATTAGCGCGAAAGACATCGAGGACGCTGTAGCAAGACTGAAACAGGCAAGTACGGATCATGATTTTGTGATTGGAGATGCGCCAGGGGGAATATCCGACGAAATCCGTCCAATCTATCGACTGGCAACCCACGCTATGATCCTCCGCGGGAGGATAAGCAGACTGAAATCGACGACTGGAAGGTCTTCTTCGGCACGATGAATCTGCGGATTGTCGCGACCATAATAACGCGAACTTCCGGTACAGAACATATGCGAGGTGGTGACCCGATTGAGGGAACTCTTGTCGGGCTCGATAGAACGCCCATCGATACTCCTGCAATCAGAAGTCTGGCGTCGATTTTACGCGGTAAGTTTGGTCTCTAGTTTCATTAATTGATTGAGGGCGCTTCTAACTTCTTCGAGCTTGTTCTTCTTGTTGTCAAACCTGACGACAAGCGAGACCCCTACCTTCTTGCCTGACTTTCGAATCAGTTCGATTGCTTCGTCCTGCTTCAGTTCGTATCGCTCCGGCTCCTTCAGTACGTTTATGGTATCCAGATCTCCTTCTGTCCTCACCAGGACATCAAATCTCTTCAGATCTTTCGCGAGACTATTCGCATGTATGTATGCTTCTGGAGTCAGGTCCTGCAGCTTTCTGGAAAGTGCAACATATCCGGGAGCCGTCGCTTCGCGATGTGACTGAGTATAACTGAGAGAAAGGCCGTCTCTCCCTATCGCATTGAATACCAGCATATCTGCCAGCTCCTTGTCATACTCTGCAGTGAAATCGTATTGCTTGGCTAAGCTTCTAATGTCACCTAGGTCGAAATTGTAGAGCTTCTTCTCCGCAGTGAGTTTGATTTGATTGTCCACTATGGTCACCTCAACTTTTACGGTATCTCCTGGAGCGAAATACTCCTTTGGCATATATAATACGACTGTACCTCCGCTCTTTGCAATTCTCCTTTCCTCTTCCTGGACAACCTTAGTTGCCAATTACATTACTCACATACACTACTGATTTAGTAGTGTATAAATGCATTCTACCTCTCCTTCGGGAGGTCACAAAATTGCTCGCCCAGCGAGAGGTCGTCTAACAGAAGGTGCCCGTCGCGGGCCGCGTCGATGTCGCGGAGCCCGGCCGTCCAGCGGTAGCAGTCGAATCGAGCCCCGGTTCTCTGCGCGCCATATCGTCGACCGCCGCTGTCTATCCAGAGGCCGCGCCGATTCTCACAGATGAGAAACGACTGCTCCATATATCTAACTGCCCGACCACGCTCTTTCCCGAGAGCAATGACAGGCTACAAGTTCAAGTGCAAAGACATCGGAATGAAGTGTGACTTTGAGGTAAAGGGAGCTTCATCGAGGGATGAGGCGATGCAGATAGCGGCCGTACACGCGAAACAAGCGCACAAGATGGACACAGTCCCCAGTGATGTCACAGCCAAGATCAGCGCGGCAATAAAGAGCTAACTGCGCGGAGCATCCGGACCAGACCGGTCTCCCGCCGAAAAAGTTCGAACCGCAGGTCCGTCGCCGTTCCGAATCCGTTTTTGGGCCACGAATTCTGCAAGGGCTCGCCCGGGTTCGTATCCCTGCCCGGGCGACGACAGATTTCTCCTTGGCATGGGTGCACGAACGGCGCTTACACCGATACTGGTGGGAAAGCCGAAGCTAAAAGACCCCAATGGGAGCTACGACGCTGACGGCTGTGTCTACCTCGCGGCGACCGGCAAGAGGAATGCCAAGCGGGTCCTTTCGTGAGCCCAAGCCGCCCAACCCAAAGCACTTAAGGAGATTCCGAAGGTTCTACGCCGGCCGGGGTAGCCAAGCCTGGCATGGCGATGGATAGGATCCAGCGAAAGCGTGCATCCCCACATTGCTAATCCATTGTTCGCAAGGACTCGTGGGTTCAAATCCCACCCCCGGCGCCTCTGCCCCGCTTATGGTCTTGCCACTAGCTTCCCAAAGAAACAGGCCTCGTTGCCGTCATGACGCGCGGTCGTGCTGCGTCAGCCAGACCGTCGTGCGCGATTCTTTCTTCGTTCAAGAACACATTGACATACGCTCGGACCATTCCCGCCTCATCGCAGATGCTATCTCGAAACCCGGGTTTCCCTTGTCGACGTTGGCGAGCAGGTCCTCGAGGCTCTCGGCCTTGACCGTGAACTCAGGCGGCATGTCCAAGTGCCTTACGAGCACCTGCGTGAGGTGAACTCTGACGCGCACGAGGTCGTCGTTTGACGAGCGCCGATAACAGCTTTGCCCGGGGCTCCTCAGAGCTTCCTGAAGAAACAGGTCTCGTTCCCAGTGTGGCAGGCGGGCCCTGACTGGTCAACCACGTACAGCAGCGTGTCTCCGTCGCAGTCGACCAACACGTCGAGGACCTTCTGGACGTTTCCCGATTCCTCCCCCTTCTTCCAGAGCTTGTTGCGGCTCCTGCTCCAGTAGTGGGCCATCTTGGTCCTCAGCGTTAGGTCTACCGCCTCCTTGTTCGCGTAAGCGACCATGAGCACCTTTCCGGACTCAGCGTCCTGTGTGACCACCGGGACGAGGCCCGTGCCCTTCGCAAAATCTATCTCCTCCATCGTTGCTTTGTTCAAGGTCTGACCGTCACCCCGTGCGCAGCAAGATAATCTTTTACCTGTCTTACAGTTAGCTCGTTATAGTGGAACAGGGAGGCCGCCAGCGCGGCGTCGCACCCTCCCTCCTCGAGCGCCTCCAGAAAATGCCTCTTTGTTCCCGCTCCTCCGCTTGCGACGACCGGCACGTTTACGCGCGCGGCGACCGCCCTGAGCAGGTCCAGGTCATAGCCGTTCTTCGTGCCGTCTCTGTCGATCGAGGTGACGAGTAGCTCACCGGCACCGCGCTTCGCGGCCTCAGCCGCCCATTCTATCGCGTCTAGTCCGGTCTGTTTCGTGGCCGAGTGGCTGGAGACCTCGTAGGTCCTGCCCTTCCTCGTCGCGTCGATCGCCACGACGACGCACTGGGACCCGAAGACTTCGGCGAGCCTTGTGATCAGCGTCGGGTCCCGTATGGCAGCCGTGTTCACGGCGACCTTGTCCGCACCGCTGCACAGGACGAGCCGCGCATCGGTCATCGTCCTTATTCCACCTCCGACCGTGAACGGTATGTCCAGGTTCTCGGCGACCCTGCTAACGAGCGACCTCAGGGTGGCTCTCTTCTCGAGGCTCGCCGTGATATCGAGGAAGACCACCTCATCCGCTCCCTCATCCCTGTACCTCTCTGCCAGCTCTACGGGGTCACCGGCGTCCCTCAGCCCCCGGAAATTGACTCCCTTCACGACTCTTCCGTCCTTCACGTCTAGGCAGGGGATGACCCTCTTTGCGAGCGGCATTCAGGAGAGCTCCTTCTTCGCTTCGGCAAGGTTGACCGTGGCTTCGTAGAGCGCCCTTCCAATCACCGCCCCGCTCGCCCCCGCGTCTCTGAGCTCGACGAGGTCCGAGACGTCACGTATTCCTCCCGACGCGATCACGCTCAGCTTCCTCGCCTCTGCGAGCCTCCTTACGGTCTCCACATCGGGGCCGGCGCGCATCCCGTCCCTTCCCACAGAGGTCGTCAGGAGGTTGACTACTCCCGCGCGTTCGAAGTCCTCCGCGGCACTCTCCACTGAGACGCCCCTGCCCTCCCTCCATCCCTTCGTGACTATCTGGCCATCCTTGTAGTCTGCCGCTACCACTATCCTGTCCGGTCCGTAGTCTCGCAGCAGCTTCGTCAGCACCGGTCGGCTTCCGTACGCCATCGTACCGAGGATGACCCTCTCGGCGCCGGCGTCCAGCCAGGCGCGGGCTACGTCATCGCGTCTGATTCCTCCCCCTACCTGGACCGGGATTCCCACCTCCCGGACTATCTCTTCGATGACCTCCCGGTTCGAGCCTCTCTCGAACGCGGCGTCGAGGTCGATTATGTGCAGGCCGTCCGCTCCCTCTCGCTCCCACCTCTCCGCCAGGGCTGGCGGCTCCTGCCCCCAGACGGTCCTGTCGCTTTCCTTGCCCTGTACGAGTGTCACCGCAGAACCCTTCATCAGGTCGATGGCGGCCCAGAGTTGCATCATCTTTTCACCGCTCCCACAAAGTTCCGCAGCATCGTCCTTCCTGCCGTGCCCGATTTCTCGGGGTGAAACTGGGTCCCGAACAGATTGCGGTCTTCTATCATCGCGGGGAAGTCAACTCCATAGTTCGTCGTCGCAGCCACGCACCGACCCTTGGCCTCCGGATAGTACGAGTTGACGTAGTAGACCCACGAGCCGGTGGGCACGCCCTCGGCAAGCCTAGAGCTCCGGATGACGTTCAGGGTGTTCCATCCGATCTGGGGGACCTTGACGCTCGAGGGGAAGCGCCTGACCCTCCCGTCGAGCACCGACAGCCCCTTTCCCCTGCCCTCCTCGCTCGATGCGAAGAACAGCTGCAGACCGAGACAGATACCCAGGACGGGCTTCCCGGACTCGATCTGCTCTCGCAGACGCGACATCGGGAGCGCCTTCGATGCCTGGTCGAAACTGCCCACCCCGGGAAGGACGATGGCGTCTGCTTCCCGCACGCCGGCTCCGGTCCTGGTGATGTTCGACGAGACGCCCTCCTTCTTCAGCGCGGCTTGGATGCTGAAGAGGTTCCCCGCCCCGTAGTTGAATATCTGAAAGCGCAACTACATCTTGCCCTTGGACGAAGGCGTCTTCCGTGGCCGTCTGCCGTCGTACGCCGCTGCGTTCCTGAACGCCACGGCGAGGCCCTTGACCGCCGCCTCGTACCTGTGGTGGTCGTTCTTGCCGTCGAGTACCTTGACGTGGACGGTCGACCCCAAGCTCGTGATGAGAGAAACGAAGAAGTGTTCGAGGTCTTCGCGCGGCGCGTCCTCTACAACCACCCGCTCGAGACCGAGCTGCACCGAGGCGTACGGCCTCTTCACAAGGTCCACGGCCACCAGGGCCAGCGAGTCATCCATCGGTATGACCGCGCTCCCGAACCTCACGATGCCCGTCCTGTCGCCGAGTGCGGAGCTGAGCGCAGCGCCCAGAGCGAGCGCCACGTCCTCGACTATGTGGTGCTGCAGGTCGCCCTTTGCCCTCACCCTGATGTCGGTCAGACTGTGCGTGGCGAAGGAGCCGAGCATATGGTCGAGGAAACCGACTCCCGTCTTCGAGTCCGAGACGCCCTCCCCGTCGACCTCGACCGTAACCTCGATCGTCGTCTCCTTGGTCTTTCTGCTTATGCGCGCGTTTCTCAAGCTCTCGCCATCTCAAGCATCTTCGCTATCTGGTTTACGTCCTTAACTATGAGGTCAGAACCCGCTCCGGTGAAGTAAGATATCTGCTGCTCCTGGTCGAACGAGCTACCGTAGATCCCAGCGAAGAGGAGCTCGCCCGCCGCTCCCGACGCGTTTCTGACCATCAGCCTGTCCTCGGCCGAGTCTCCGACGTAGAGCATCACCCTGGAGCCGAACTCCCTCCCCGCCATGACAAGGCTCTCACCGCTGGGTTTCTTGAACTTCGCCAGCTCCGCGGCACGCTCGGGGAATATGTCACCGTCCCCGATGTAGACGGACGCGGCCCGTT
>CAZAMW010000081.1:0-6434 GCA_964486265.1 uncultured Nitrosopumilales archaeon
TCCCCCCCGAGATGTTGAGGACGTCGTCGTGTATCTGGAAACCGACCCCCAGCTTGGTTCCAGCCTCAACCAGCGGGGCTAGCTTCTCGGGGTCGGCACCGGCGGCTATGCCGCCCAGCCTCATCGGCGATATCGCCGTGTACCACGAAGTTTTCTTCGTGCACATGGTCCTGTAATCGTCCTCGGTCAGCTGCCAGTTCTTCGCGACCACCCAGCCCAGCTCCATCTGCTGCCCCTCGGTCGTCTCGTCTATCATGTGGGCGAACTCGCCCATCACGGCGAGCGTCCTCGCCTCGCCGAGCGTGTCCTTGTTGCCGAGAAGAGCCTGCCACATCCTGGCGTGCAACGCGTCGCCGGCATTCAGGGCCAGCGTCCAGTCGTACTTCCTGTGAAGCGATGGCGAACCCCTCCTCATCTCGGAGCCGTCCTCGATGTCATCGTGGATGAGTATCCAGTTCTGGAAGAGCTCGAGTGATGCCGCAGTCAGAATGGCCTCGTCCTCGCCACCCCCGAAGGCCCGACAGCTGGTGACACAGAGAAAGGGGCGCATCCCCTTTCCCCCTCTCTCGGGGTAGTCGCGCATCATCCTGTAGAGCAGGTCGACCTCCCTCTGCGGATGGGACTTGGGAAGCAGCTCGTCCAGGATGAGACCGTCGACCCTTGTCTTCACCCTCTTCATCTCCTCGAGCATCGGAGCGTAGTCCACGGTCAGTTCACCCAGTAGGTAAGCGGAGGCGTTATGACCTTTCGGACTCGTCTGAGGTCGCCGACGCACTTGGCCCCCGTCACGAACATCGCAGCCCTGAGCTCCTTGACAGTCTGGTCTGCGAAGGCCTCGAGCTCGTCGCGGCCCTTCGCCGCGTTCTCCAGCATGGGTCTTGCAATCCCGCAGGCCTCCGCTCCGAGGGAGAGGCACTTGCACACCTCGAGGCCGTTCCTCAGCCCTCCAGAGGCGACGACGGGGAGCTTCACCGCCTTCTTGACCTCAATCAGGGCGGCTGCCGTGGGTATCCCCCAGTCCCAGAAGAGGAGACCGAGGTCCGCCTTGCTCTGCATCTGCCTCTCGCTCGCGCGATGGGCCTCGACGGCGGCCCAGCTCGTACCACCCGCTCCCGCCACGTTGATGGCCCTCACGCCGGCGTACTCCAGGCGCATCGCGACCTCCCTGCTTATCCCCGCGCCGACCTCCTTCACGATGACGGGCACCGAGAGCTCCAGGCATAGCTTCTTGATCGCCGCCAGGACGCCCTTGAACGACGGCTCACCCTCGGGCTGGACCACCTCCTGCAACGGGTTCAGATGGACGGCCAGGGCGTCCGCGTCTATCATCTCGACCAGTCTCTCTGCGTCCTTGAGGGAGAAGCCTCTCGCGAGCTGGGCGGCGCCGATGTTGGCGAAGAGGAAAGCCGTGGGCGCGTTCTTTCGCGCTACCGAGTAGGTTGCCGCCATCTCCGAAGAGAGGAGGCCCGCCCTCTGGCTGCCCAGTCCCATCGCGAAGCCCTTCTCTTCGACGACCTCCGCGAGTATGCTGTTGATCCTCTCGGCCTTTGGCGCGCCGCCGGTCATCGAGTCGACCACCACCGGGGTGCGGAGCTTCTTGCCGAGGAAGCTTACTGAGAGGTCGATGTCCTCCATGTCCGTCTCGGGGAGAGCGTTGTGCACGAGGTGGACGCATTCGAGCAGAGTCGTAGCCTCGCGCGCCTGTACGTTCTCCTTCAACACCACGTTGATTCCCTCCTCCTTGCGCCGGACGACGTCCTGGACCCTCGCGTCTTCGATCTTAGTCACGAGAAGGAACCCTTACTATTGTACCGTGAAAGCGGACTCGCTTTAAGGCTTTGGAGAGCTCGCGGGGCCTGAAGCCTGAGACGAACGCGACCTCTGTCCCGGACGCGGCCATCTTCAACGCCTCCTTCACCTTGAGGGCTATGCCTCCCGTCGCGTCGGATGAGGCCAATCCCATGAGCCTGTTCGCATCTTCTTCGTCGAGCGAGCTGATGACCCTCCCGTCCCGACCTAGGATCCCATCGACGTCCATCACGAAGATGCATCTGGTCGCGCCGAGCGACTCGCAGAGGGAGAGTGATATCGTGTCTCCCGAGATGATCCTGAAACCCTTCTTGGTGTGCACGACGTCCCCGAAGGTGACCGGGGTCAGCCCCGCAACGAGCATCGCACGCAGCCACGCCGGCCCCTTCCTGCCGGCGTGGGCTAGTAAAGGATACGGAGAGAAGGCAAAGGGCTCCAGTCCTGCAGCGAGCAGCGAGTCACAGACCCGGGCGTCGAGGTCGAACATGGCCCTTCGCGTCTCGCTCACTCCCTCTGAAGACCTCCGGGGCTTCGAAGACGAGAGGTGGAACTTCTTCGCTATCGGATGGCCGAATGAGCCGCCGCCGTGCACTATCACGACCCTCTCACCGGTCGACGCGATCGCTCTGCCGATGGAGCGCACGGCCTCCTCCCTGTAGGAGAAGTCCACCTCCTTGTCCGTGATAATGGAGCCGCCGAGCTTTACGACGGTCACTCGTTCGTCCAGACTCTAACACCACCTGTAGGGATGTCGGTAACGAAGGCCTCGAACCCGCGCCTCGAAATCCGGTCGACCACGGCCATCTCCTCTCCTCTTGGGGCAAGGGCGAGCACGCTCCCGCCCCCTCCGGCCCCGGTCAGCTTCGCCCCGAGGCAACCCGACTGGAGGCAGAGGTCGACCAGCCTGTCGAGCTGCTCGTTCGAGGCGCCGACCATCGCCAGCACGGCGTGGTTGTAGGTCATCATCTTGCCGAGCTCCTCGAGACGGCCCTCCACGAGCCGGGAGGTCGCCAGTTCGGTCACGAGCGTCGCCGACTCGCAGAGCTTCGCGAACAGCGAAGGATACAGGCCCTTCATCGACGAGACCTTGCTCACGAGCCTGCCGGTGTTCCTCCGCCTGCCGGAGTACACGACCAAGAACTTCACGGGTCTCTCGAGCGGCACCTGCCAGGACTCCGCCCCCACCCTGAACTGGAGGACACCTCCGAAGACGGAAGCCGCGACGTCGACTCCCGAGGGCTTGCCGTGAACGAGCCGCTCGCCGAGCATCGAGGTCTCCGCGACCGAGTTGCCGTCGAGGTTCCATCCTTCCAGCCTGCTGACCGCCGAGACCGCTGCGACCATGGTGGAGGCCGAGGAGCCGAGCCCCGCGCCGGTCGGAAGGTCCGACGTGATGGAGAGCTTCACCGAGGGCTCCATAGAGCGCTCCCGGTACATCTCCCGTACGACGCGTTCGACCGGCAGGATGCCGCCTGACGGGGGCCTTGACCTCGTCAGCGGAGTGTCCACGACCAGTCCCGCAGAGCGCGAAGCCTCCACCCTGGTGCCCCTGCCTATAGCGGCAGCGAGCGCGACCGAGCCGTGTACGACGAAGTGCTCGCCCGAGATGATGACCTTGCCGGGCGCCTCAGCGATGGCCTTCAGGCGTGGTCACCCGAAGGTGACCGAGGGGTATCCGACGACTGCGTCATTGTCTCCTGTGGCGTCCCCGCTGTTCGCATATTTGTGTAGTTCACCGCGCCTGAACCCAAGGAGACGGCTCGCCTCCATCACGGCGGCGATCGCCCCGAAGCCGCAGGCGGTGACCCGCCTCTCTTCGAGGACCTGGTAGAAGCGCCCGGTGTCCAGGTCTTCGACAGGCTTGAGGAGAGCCGTGTCCTTCTCACGCGCGACCGCCGCTGGTTCGTAGTGTGTCAGGTCGGATGATGCGATGAGCACGGCATCCCTCCCCGCGAGCATCTTCGAGAGCCCGGTACCTATCTCGCGGGCGGTCTCTATGTCCTGGAAGGACAGCGAGATGGGGAGAAGCTTGAATGTGCCGTAGATTTTCTGCAGGAAGGGCAGCTGGACCTCGAGCGAGTGCTCTCTTCTGTGAGCCTCGGGGTCGAAGTCGACCAGGCCAGTGAGCCGCACTATCTCGGCGGCAGCGTCGGAGTCGACCGGGACCCTCCCGAGGGGAGTCTCCCACAGACCCTCCCTGAAGGTTGAGACGCCGCTCCCGACCCCGTAGTGGTTGGGCGCGACCACAACCACGAGCTCGGGAGTGCGGAGGCCCGATAACCAGAGATAGCTGTGGGCGGCGACGGGACCGGAGTAGGCGTAGCCCGCATGAGGACAGACGCACGCGACGACCCCCCTCCGTTCCTCCTTCGCCGGCGGCAGCGACCCGGGGCCGAGTGGATGGAGGTACGAGTCGTCGATCAGCTTCTTCAGCTCGGCGGGGTCGGCGGGATAAAAGCTCCCCGCGACGGCCGGCTTCCTCACGAACATGACCGCGAGAGCGGAGCGGCGCTACTTTAGGGATTTCGGAGGCGGGAGGGAGAGAGTTCTATTCCTCTTCTTCGACTATGTCGGACTCCAGGAGCTTCGTCTCGAAGTCGTCTATGGTGTACTTCATCGGCTGCTCTCCTGTGAGCTGGGCCCCGTGCGTCAGGGTGGCCCTCGCGAGGAGCCAGAATATAGCCGCCAGCGCCTTCCTACCCCTGTTGTTGCCAGGAATCACCAGGTCGACATCATCGGTGACGTTGTCGGTGTCGCAGATCGCGATGACCGGGATACCCATCTTCCCAGCCTCGACAATGGCCTGGGTGTCGGACGCGGGGTCGGCCACGACTACGAGCTCGGCGTCGATGTGACCAGGGTAGAGAGGGTTCGTGAAGGTCCCGGGCATGAACCTGCCGGTGACGGCTATCGCACCCGTGAGCTCACAGAACTTCTCAACAGGAACCCTACCGTAATCCTTGCTTGCGTACACCACGGTGTTCGGAGCCCCCGCAAAGGCGATGAACTTGCCAGCTATGTCTATACGCTGCAGGGTCTTTGAATAGTCGATGATGTGCAATCCGTCCGGCCTCGGGCGGGTCGTGAACTGGTCCATCGTCTTGGTCCTGACCTGCGTCCCGATTCTGATCCCCGTTGCGAGCAGAGCTTTCTCGGAGAGCTGCGGGATAACCATCTTCTCTTCCGACCCGGCCTCGTCATCTTCACGTTCTGCCAACTTGCTTATGCCAAACTCACCAATTCACTGTTTCTAGCCTTTCCCCCTGCCCGATGAACGTCATTTAAGCGTGTCGAGTTCGAACCCACCGGCTCCATCACGCCTTTGCCACCCAGGAGGGGTCCAGCGTCCCGTCGAGAGTCTCCGAGAGTCGTATCAGCTCGTTCAGCTTCGCGGTCCGCTCTCCTCCCACCACGCCGCACTTGATCATGGCGCATCCGAAGCCTACCGCGAAGTGCGCCAGCTGTGCGCCTTCATTGTCGCCCGAGCGGTGCGACGCGGCGACGACCTGTCCGTCCTCCACCGCCATCCTGGAGAAGCTCCTCGCCTCGCCGAGGGTACCTATCTGGTTGACCTTCATGATCACGGCGTTGGTGCTCTTCTTCTCGATTCCCTTCTTGAGGAGCGCCACGTCGGTGGTGTAGAGGTCGTCCCCTACGATGAGGGTCCCCTTGAGGGACGCATGGAGTGACGCGTATCCGTCGAAGTCGTCCTCCCGCAGCGGGTCCTCGATGTAGACCAGGTCGAAGCGGTCCTTCAGGTCTGAGATGAAGGAAATCTGCTCTTCGCGCGACAGGGTCTTCTTCGTAGACCGGTAGTAGTAACCGGACTTCTTGTCGTCGTAGAGGCTGTCCGCCGCCACGTCGACCCCATACCTGATCTTCTTGCCCTTCTCGTCCTGGACCTGCGCCACGGATTCTGATACGACCTGCAGCGCCTGCTCGTCCGTGATGCCGGGGGCCCATCCTCCTTCATCCCCCTTGCCAAGAGGGTATGAGAGAGTCCTCGATAGCTTGCTGCCGACCGCCCTGTGGACGGCAAGGTTCAGCTGGGCCGCCTCCGCGGGGGTCTCTGCTCCCACAGGCACGACGAGTATCTCCTGGATGGCCGGCGAGAGGTCGCTGGCGTGCTTGCCGCCCCCCACGACGTTGCCGAGCGGGAAAGGCAGGGCGGAGGCGCGAGGGTCGATGACCCTGCAGAGAGGGATGTCCCTAGCCGCGCCCTCTGCCTCGGCCGAGGCCACGCTGACGGCGTAGGCGAGCGAGCCTCCGATGCGCGAATAGTTGGGCGTGCCGTCTATCTCCCTCAGGAGGTGGGCGAGCGCGTCGATGTCAGCGGCGTCGTGGCCGATGATCCTGTCCTTGAAATCCTTGAACTGCGAGATCGTCTTCTCTGGGCTGTCGGAAACGAAAGGCTGCGCCTCGTTGGACCCCCTGCTCGCACCCGACGGAGAGAGGGCCCTGCCCATCCTGCCTTCGACGTAGACGTCGGCCTCTATCCCGGGGTCGCCTCGCCCGTTCAGGCAGACCCTGAGCCGTACGTCTTGAATCCGCAAGTTTGACGTCAGGTTCCTGGGTTCTTCTGAGAGTAGTATGGTAGGACCTGGTCGATGAGGTCGACTGAGGTT
>CAZAMW010000082.1:0-6428 GCA_964486265.1 uncultured Nitrosopumilales archaeon
TTCATCGACAAAGAGTAGGCGCGCCGTCGGGGGACGTTGACGCTGGCGAAAATCTCCTATTCTTGGGCCCTCTCTCGCAGGGTGTCCATAGCGCGCGGCACGACAAGAAGGCGGCGACGATGACGAAATCATCCGGCTCATGTTCGGGGCTGCGGTTGACAAGAGAAGCCATCCGCAGATACCTGGCTTGGTAAGAGATAGGCTCAAGAGAGTAGATCGAGAAGGAATTCCCGTTCGATGAAGGCTAAGCGAGAGGAGCGCCCATCAGTGTCGGAGGCCGAGAAGAAGAGAAAGGCAATCCAGGAGGCTCGCCAGGATCTGAATCCTACAACAGTTCTTGAACAAAAGCCGGGCCCTGTGCATCGCCAGACTCATGATTGAAGGCCTCTCACCTGAGCCCTCGAGCTCGGCAGAGCCTGCGGAAGATGGTGATGCCCGGCATCCGGTCGCGCGCGGCTCGCGGCGATTATGAGATTCTGTGGCCCGCTTCGCGCAACTTAGTCACCTGGCCGCCATGACCGCCTGGCGTCTCCACCGCATGACGAGCGTCAATCCAACAGCACCGGCCCAGACGACCAGCGGATAATCGCCGACCCTCTCCAGCACGCCTCCGAACCCGGAGTGACCGGCGACGAAGAAGACGAGGATACCGAGCAGGCCGACCACCCCGAGCACCTCAGTGACCCTTCCAAGCCCACGCCAGCTCGCCAGCAGCGCTCTGCCGGTCACTATCATTCCGATGTCGCCGACTATTATCCCAAGACTGCCAAGGACGTGGACCGTGAAGTCGACGTTGGCCGGGCTGAGACCCACGACCACCTTTCCAGCGCCGGCGACCGCAACGAGCGCGAGGCCGGCCTTCATCGCCCCGTCCGTCGGCCACGCGGCCCGGGCGAACCACAGCCCGAGCAGGAGCGCCAGTCCGGTGACCACGAACGAGGCGTTCATCACGTAGTAGAGCGGAGAGCAGTAGTAGCCGGACGCGCCGCCGATGCTTACCGTGCCGCAGGCGGTCACCCCGAGGTTGCTGACCGCGTCACTGACGATGCTGTAGGGAGGGGGTCCAACCCAGGCGAATTGGGCGACGGCCTGCCCCACGAAGAACTCCAGCGACAGAATCCACAGCATGCCGCCGAGAAGGACCGGCCTGCTCAAGCGCAAAGGAAAACGCGTGCTCTTCATAACCGAGTCACCTAGTGGCTGCGCAGTACTCTGAGACAGTCCTGAAGGACTCGTTCGGTTCCCATCCCGCGTCCGGGTAGGCCTCCCTTCAGCCTCAACGTCCCTGCCTCCCGCTCGGGTCAGGTCTAAGCAGTCTCAGTACAATCCCGGACCTCGGGAAGGGGTCCTTGGACTCCCTGTCGTAAAGGGGCGTCCACCTCGCAAGCCCGTCGACGACCGACATCAGGGCTGTCATCAGCTGGTCAGGGTCGTCCTTCGCTATCTCACCCGTGGCCTGCGCCTCGACGATCAGGCGGCGGATCTCCTCCTGGATCACTCTTCCGTTCTTCCGGGCCACGCGCCGCAGGTCGGGAGCCAGCGATTGGTCTGAGATGGCCTGGTAGAGGAACCTGTAGAACTCCGGTCTTTCGCGTCTGTCTTCTACGATGGAACCGATGAGGAGCTCGAGGCGTTCCCCTGGTGTCCCCTCGACCTTCCTGAGCCGGGCGGCCGGCCCGCCCTCAGACATGGCGCCCTCTTCTATCAGCGTGGTGAGGATGGCCTCCTTGCTCGGGAAGTACCTGTACGCCAGCCCCTGGCTGACGCCGGCCACCGATGCGATCTCGGCCATGGTAGCGCCGCTACCCTTCCTTGCGAAGGCCTCCCTCGCGGCCGACAGTATCCGCCGGGTCGTCTCTTCCCTGATCCTCTGGTTTGCTTCGTCGCTCCGCGGCATCCTCTATCAGATGAATGGACAATTCATTCATTATATATCTTTAATGGACCTTCCCAGAGACTGGCTGGCGCCCGTTCAGACGGCCTCGGGGCTGATTCCTATCTTCCGGCAGAACTCAGGATAGCGAGGGTCCTTCCGGATCTTTGTGTAGAGGGGGTCGACTCTTATCGCGTAGGGCCACGAGTGTAGCTCCGCTTGGCGCATGAGGGTCGTGAACGCAGCGTCGTTGTCCCCGAGCGCCGCCTGGATCAGGAACTCGCCGAAGAGCCTTGCCGACTCCATCTCGTTGGAGCCGACCTTCCTGAGCTCCTCCTCGGCTTCCTTCCGCTTCCCGGAGTAAGCGTAGAGCAGGCCCTGGGAGACTTCAATCATGTGGTCGTCCGGACTGAACCCGCGCGCCCTGTCTATCATCTGCTGCGCCTGGTCGAACTCCCCCTTTTCCATGTGATGGTCTGCGATGACCAGGTAGACCTTAGGATTATTCGGGTTGAGCTCGCGCAGTCTTGAGAGGGTCTCCAGCGCCAGCTCGTCGTTGCCCGTCCAGGCCGCCATCGTCGCAAGCATCTCACCGGCCCCGGGCGACAGGGGGTCGAGCTCGTAGGCTCTCCTGAACATCTCCAGCGCCTCTTCGGGCGTCCTGAGTATCGCGCAGGCCGTCCCCAGGGAGAGGAAGCCCTCCGCCAGATTCGGATTGAGCCTGACAGCGGCCTCGGCCTCTGCGAGGGACTCAGGGAATCGGTCGAACATGGAGTGCACGCCCGACATGGCAGAGTGCGCCTCCGGGAGCCCAGGGTCGAGCTCTAGGGCCTTCGTCGCGGACTCCTCGGCCTTCACCGACATCTCCGTGAAACTCTCATATCCACTTACGGCCAGCACGTGCCACTCGTCAGCGAGCGCCGCGTATGCGCGGGCGAACTTCGGGTCCTTCGATATCGCTCTCTGGAGGAGGGCGACCGTCTCCCTGATGCTCGGCTCGGTGGTCTCGTAGGACAGCTGCATGGCCCTGAGGTAGAGAGTGTAGGCCTCGACGCTGTGCGTGTCCTTGCGCCGAGGGCCTGCGAAGAATCCGTCAGTGAGCGACCTCGCCACCTTCGAGGCCACGTCGCTCTGGATGGCGAAGATGTCCGTCAGGTCGCCGTCGTAGTTCGAGGACCAGAGGTGCTCCTCCGTACCCGCGTCGACGAGCTGGACTGATATCCGGACCTTGTTCCCGGCCTTCCTGACGCTCCCCTCGATGACAGAGCCGACTCCGAGCTCTGAGGCTATCTCAGAGACCTTCTTGTCCGTGTGCTTGTATGTCATGGCGGAGGTCCTTGCTATGACCTTCAGCCCGCCGACCTCGGACAGCTTGGTGATTAGCTCCTCGGTAAGGCCGTCGGCGAAGTACTCGTCGTTGGGGTCGGGACTGATGTTGACGAATGGGAGCACGCCTATTCGCCCCCTAGGGACGCTCCGCTGCGCGTCCATCTTCCCGGGCGTCTGCGCGCTGACCCTGTAGACTCCCTGAGGAATGTCCACGTTCTTGAGCTTCACATCGCCCACCTTCTCGACCTTGAAGGAGGTCTTGTTCCTTATCTGGTCGAAGACCTGCTGGGAGATGCAGACGCCGCCGGGGTCCGCGAGCGGCTCTATCCTTGACGCCACGTTCACTGCGTCGCCGAGGACGTCACCCTGCTCATGAACCACGTCCCCCACGTGCACACCTATCCTCAGCTCCAGCCTCTTGGTCGGAGCCGCCCCTGCGTTGTGCTCGCCCATCTTCTTCTGCAGCTCTACGGCGCACATGACGGCATCGAGGGTGCTCTTGAACTCGACAAGGAACGCGTCCCCGATCGTCTTCACCTCCGTTCCCCCGTACGCCCGGAAGGTAGGACGGAGCAGGACCTTATGCTCCTGCAGCAGCTCCAGTGCTAGCGCCTCGTTGGTCTGTGACAGGCGGGTGTATCCAACGATGTCCGTGAACATAATCGCCGCGAGCCTTCTCTCCCCACCTGTCAACTCCGTTCGTTCTAGCATTCGAGTCTCTCCGGATAAAATTCTTGCGGCGACGGTAATAAGCGGACACACGCGCCCCGAGAGTCAGAGGGGCGTCCGAGCGTCCAGCACGGCGCCGAGCAGACCGGGGAATCTCGCGTCGAGGTCTCCCCGGCGCAGCGAGATGAAGCGGTACCTCCCCTCTGTCCTGGTCCATGTGAGACCCGCCTCTCTCAGCACCCTGAAGCGGTGGGACATGGTAGATTTCTTGTGCGACCCGAACTGGCCGCAGAGCTTCTCCCTGCCGTCCTGAAGGCCCTTCACGATCTCCAGCCGGGCTGGGTCGCTAAGGGCGTAGAGCACGCTCGTCAATCTGATGTCCCCTCTCGGCGGATGCGCGAGCTGTCGCATCTTGGACTGCGGAGGCACGACCAATCTTTTAAATGTTCTATAGTTCGAAAACAATGAAACACTTATGAAGCGACGGCTGCCACCCGCACACATCTCTTGTCGCAGAAGGACGACCCACCCAGCGGGACCGATGCTCCGGCTTCACCCCTTCAGGGAAGGCCCCCAGCGACGGGTGCTCCGCCGACCCCGCAGGTCCTGTCCACCCCAGCAAGGCTGGGGCTGATACTAGGGCTGCTCGTCACGGCCCAGTTCGCCGTGGTCGTCGACTTCTCCATAGTCCAGATTGCGCTGCCGACGATCCGGTCGGACCTGATGATGTCGGTCGCCGACTCGCAGTGGCTGGTGAGCGCCTACGGCCTGACATTCGCCGGCTTCCTCCTGCTGAGCGGGCGTCTCTCGGATATCTACGGCAGGAAGAGGCTCTTCCTCGTGGGGCTGCTCGTCTTCTCGCTCTCCTCGCTCGCAGCGGGGCTCGCGTCCTCCGAGGCCGTGCTGATCGGCGCGAGGGTCGTCCAGGGACTCGGCGCCGCGATGGCATCCGCGACGTGTCTGGCGCTGATAATCCGGATCTTCGCTCCGATCGGCAGGCTCAACCAGGCCCTGGGGATATTCACCGCCGTCTCCTCCGCCGGCTTCTCTGCGGGCGTGCTCCTTGGAGGAGTACTGACGGAGGCGCTGAACTGGAGGTGGATATTCTTCGTCAACGTGCCGATTGGCATCGTGGCGACGGCCCTCGCTATCAGGATGCTTCCCGACCAGACTCCTGAGAAGACCGGAAGGCAACACCTCGACCTGCCGGGGGCTGTTACCGTCACCGCCGGACTCATGCTCCTCGTCTACGGGCTGAGCGAGGTGGGCAACGGGGTATCCTCCCTCCTGACATATGGGGCGTTCGCTCTGGCGGCCGTCTTCCTCGTCTCTTTCCTCGCCGTGGAGCGCCGTTCCGCGGCACCGCTCATGCCCCTCGCCTTCCTCAGAAGGAGGACGATATTCTTCGCCAACGCCACGGCACTGCTTACCTTCGCGACAACCGTCCCCTGGATATTCTTCGCGACGACCTTCCTCCAGGTGCTTCTCGGCTACTCGCCCCTCTACGCCGCGGCGGCGCTCATCCCGGGGTCGCTGACCTACTTCTTCCTCGGCGGTTTCGGCGCCCCCTGGCTGGTCAAGAGGTTCGGAGCCAAGCCGGTCCTCATCGTGGCGATGGTGGCTCTCACGGTCGGTCTCCTGCTCACATCGCGCCTTACCCTCGGCTCGCCGTACTTCCCCGAGATTGTCACTTTCATCTTCGTGGCGAGCCTCGGAGGAGGGCTCTCGGCGACCGCCTCCAACATCGCTGCGCTCGCGGGCTCCAACCGGGGTGAAGAGGGAGTCGCCTCGGGGCTGATCAACACCTCAAGACAGGTCGGAGGACCCATAGGCCTGGCGATCGCCGTGAGCGTCCTCGACATATTCACGCACGGACTGGGTGTCGCGGCTCCCCAGGCTGAGCTGGTCACGGCGATGCAGTACACCTTCGTAGCGGCAGCCAGTTTCTCCGCCGTGGCGATTCTGACTTCCCTGCTGATCTCTGCCGGGCCGCCAAGAGTTATCGAGGTGCGCGCGCCCGAGAAGGCGTCAGGCCCTTCGATGCCGATGGATGCCGCCTAGGCTCAGAGCTCGGCTACGGCCCGGACGGGGGAACCCGACGCGCCCTTGAGCTTGAGAGGCAGCCCGTAGAACCTGACCTTCTTCCCGGCGAGCTTCGATATCCCTTGGAGGTTCTCGTATCCGACAAGCCCCGCGCCGAGCAGGGTCTTGTGACCCGCGTAGTCGGGGCTCTTGTAATAGTCGAGGCTGGGCGTGTCCAGTCCCACCGCCTTTATGCCCAGCGACACAAGATGGTCAGCAAGCTCCTTCGAGAATCCGGGACATGACCTGAGATACATCTCTTCGTTCCCCAGGTGTCTGTCCCAGCCGGTCGCGAACAGCAGCGTGGTGCCCTTGACGGAGGGTAACCCGAATCTCTTGATGGCCGCCGAGAACTGCTCCATGTTCAGCTGATGGTCAGGACCTGACACCGGCACGTCCAGCACGAGTGCGTCGCCGAAGAACGTGTCGACAGGCATCTCTTCCACCGATGCCGTCCCCTCGACGAAGTGGTTGG
>CAZAMW010000083.1:0-6411 GCA_964486265.1 uncultured Nitrosopumilales archaeon
CATCGACGAGACAGTCGGTAAGATAGAAAGGCTCGGCGGCAAGACGGTGCAGAAGAAGCAGCCGGTCGGCGAGATGGGCTTCACGGCCTACTTCAAGGACAGCGAAGGCAACACCGTAGGTCTCTGGCAGTCGCCAAGCTGACCGCTGCTCCCGCCTCCACGGGATGGGGAGCCCTCATCCCGACGCTCTTTTCCTGAGCCACTGACCATCCTTAAATCCTCAGCAGATACGTGGGGTCCATGGCGCTGGGAGTCGCCGGAATCTTCATCGTACTCATCGCCCTCATAATCCTATGGGTCGTCGTCTCGATTCCCGTCTACATCGCGGCCAGGGTCATCACTTCGGAGAGACCGCGAAAGGCCAGCTTCGGCCAGGCCATGGGCGCGACGCTGGGCGGCGCAATAGTCTACGCCATAGTCCTGGTCGGGACGTCGTTCTTCCTCAGCTTCCTTCTCGGTCCGGCCGCAGCGATACTTGCCCTTGTCCTCGCAGTGATAGCGTGGCTGGCGGTCTACCGCTCTGTGTTCGGTGTGGGCTGGCTGGGAGCCCTCGGCATAGCGATCCTTGCGGCCATCGTCCTCATCATCCTCAACGTCGTACTCGTGGCGCTTCTGGGAGTGCAGCTGCCGAGCTTCTTCCATCCCTTCTGAGGCCTCCGTCGGTGGCCGACCGGGCAATATATTATTATAAGAATAATTTTTAATTCAAACAATTAAAATATTACATCTTCATCTGCGGTCCGGATGGCAAAGTCGCCCGCCACGTTCGTAAGGGAGGCAACCGGACTTACCAAGCAGATCTCGGGACTCGAAGCTCTCGGCATGGCCCTGTCGGGGATGGGCATCCTGTATGTGTTCAACGCTACCGTCTTTACGCCGGCGTTCTATCCGGACGCGAACCCGCTGGTCGGGCCTCTGATAGGTCTTCTCCTCATACTTCCCGTTGCGGGGATGTACGCGCTGCTGTCGATAGCGATGCCGAGGACGGGGGGAGACTACATCTGGACGAGCAGGATCCTAAACTCGGGCCTGGGCTTCACGATCAATTTCGCGCTCACGCTCCTTGCGCTGTCGGTGATCGGCTCTGTCAGCCCCTGGCTTTCCCAGTGGTCGTTCTCTCCCATGTTCTACGACCTTGGGATACTACTGAACAACCCCTCCTACACGAGCCTGTCCACCTACCTGAACGGCAGCACGCCCACCTTCTGGATCGCAGCGGTGTCGATCATCGCGTCGGGTGCGATAGTGGCCGGGAGCACCAGGCTGGCCGGCGAGATCGTCAAGTACTGGACGATACTCGCGGTGATCATCGGCGTAATCTTCATGGCTGTGGTCCTCTCCGCCGGTAACTCCACCTTCATAGCGAACTTCGACGCTCAGTACGGTTCCGGGGCGTATCAGGCCGTCATCGCCGCTGGACAGTCCCAGTACCAGTCGTACCCGGGTGTGCCTCCTGTCTTCACTGAGACGACGCTAGCGGCTGGAGCACTCGGACTCCTCGGATACCTGGGGTTCTACTACCCTGCCTACTTCGCGGGGGAGGTTAAGCAGAACAGGCGGAGCCAGATACTCTCCCAGGTAGGCGGCAGCATCATCTTCATGGTCGTCGTCACGGTCATCTTCGCGGTGGCCTACTTCGGAGAAGGGCCCGCCTTCGTCAACGCGATTGCGGGTCTGTGGCTCATAGGCTCTTCGGCCAATCCCTACCCGACCATCCCTCTCTCTTCGGGCCTGTCGCTGTTCTGGACGAACAACGCCGCTCTGGTCTCCCTGTTCAACCTCGCATTCGCCGGAACCATCATCGTGATGTTCATCTCCGAGCTATTCGTGCTCAGCAGGAACATCTTCGCGTGGTCCTTTGACCGCGTCCTCCCGAGCGCCTTCGCGTCGGTCAACTCCCGGACCAGGACCCCGGTCAATGCCATAATCCTGATGGTCGTCGCGTCGCTCGTCTATCTCTACATCTCAGTCTTCAACACGAGCTACCTCAGCGTGCTCTTCTCGTACGGCACTGCCGGAACCTTCCTGGCGTTCGTATTCGTAGCCGTGGCCGCTATAGTGTACCCGTACCGCCGGAAACAGATGTTCGACAGCGCGGACGACATTGCCAAGAAGAAGTTCGGAGGAGTGCCCTTCATCAGCATCCTGGGCGTTCTCAGCCTCGTCATCTCGGTTTACGTGGTGTACGCGCTAGTCTCACCCGCCATCGGCGGTCCCACCTTCGGCAGCGTGCTGGCCTACGGGATCGTCCCGACCTTCGTGCTCGGCATCGTCGTCTACGTGGTCGCATACGCGGCGAGACGTAGCCAGAGCATCGACCTGAGCATGATCGCCAAGGAGATCCCGCCGGAGTGAGCGGTCCTCATGTTACAGCTAGGATCGTTGCCCGTCAAGGCTGAGCTCGGAACAAAGCAGAGGATGAGGGACGGAGTCAAGCTCTCCGCCGACGTCTTCAGGCCGGACGTCAAGGGACAGTTCCCCGTCATACTGACCCGCACGCCCTACCGTACCGTCGAGGGATTCCAAGACGCGCAGAACGAGGAGGCGCGGTTCTTCGCTCAGCACGGGTATGCGTACGTCATACAGGACTGCCGCGGCAAGAACGACTCCGAGGGCGTCTACCGGCCGTTCCTGGATGACGACCGCGTCGACGGATACGACACGGTGGTCTGGGCCACCAGGCAACCATGGTCGAACGGAAAGGTCGGAACGGTGGGTGCCTCATACGCCGCGTGGAACCAGTGGCAGACTGCCACGCTGAGACCGCCGGGCCTCAAGACGATGGTGTGCACGGTTGCGCTCCCGGACCCAGTGCTCAACGTCCCGTATCAGAACGGAGCCCTGGTGCTCTGGATGTCGGAGTGGATGGCGCTCATAGAGGGTCGCAGGAACACGAAGACCACCTCGGTCAACGACGCAAGGAAGAACTTCTGGCATCTCCCGATAAGGTCCATCGACGAGCAGTTCGGGAGGAAGGACTCGCGCATCTGGCAAGAATGGGTCGCTCACCCCTCTGCGGACAGCTACTGGCGGGCAGCGTTCTACCAAGACAAGCTCGACCGTGTCAGGCTGCCCGTCCTGCACGTTACGGGTTGGTACGACGATGACATCATCGGCACCCACATCAACTATCTAGCGATGACCGGCTCGTCGAGGGACGAGAAGACCCGCAAGAGCCAGAAGCTCATCATCGGTCCATGGCAGCATACGGTCAATGTGAAGCGCAAGCTTGGTGAGGTCGACTTCGGGGAGTCCGCCCTCGTCAACCTGAGGGGGACGAAACTGCGATGGTTCGACCGCTGGCTCAAGGGAGCCGACAACGGGATTGACAAGGAGCCGCTCGTCGACATCTTCACTACGGGCAGGAACTCCTGGAGCAAGGGCTCGCGATGGCCCTACCCTAACGCGAGGCCCACCCGCTACTATCTTCACAGCAAGGGGCGCGCCAACACTTACAGTGGCGACGGAATGCTGAGCACCGCGAAGCCCGCCTCCGAGCCGGATGACGCCTACGTTTACGATCCCGGGGACCCCGCTCCAAACATCGACGACGACGGGAATCCCGCCGAAGGACCATTCGACCAAAGACCCGTCGAGAGGAGGAACGACGTGCTCGTCTACTCGACTCCTCCCCTTGCCGATGAGCTGGAGGTGAGCGGGCGGATAACCGTCAGTCTCTTCGCGTCGACCTCCAGAAGAGACACCGATTTCTGGGCCCAGCTCACCGACGTACACCCCAGCGGGTTCTCGATGCACCTGACAGAGGGCATCATTCGCGGCCGCTACAGGAAGAGCCTCGAGAACGCTCAGCTGCTCACGCCGGGTGAAGTCAACGAGTTCTCGATAGACCTCTGGATAATCAGCAACGCGTTCCAGCTGGGGCACAGGATGCGCCTCGATATCTCCAGCAGCTCGTTCCCCAAGTACGACAGGAATCCCAACACGGGGAGCGCGTTCGGACAGGACTCCGAGCTACTCATAGCGGAGCAGAGAGTCTTCCACGACCTGAAGCACCCCTCCAGCGTCACACTCCCGATTGTCAGCTGACAGGAAAGGTTGCTTTGACGCTCACCATGACTCCAAGCTATCAGTCGCAGGTGCCCTACGACTGGAAGACACGGAGGATGTATCAGGACTTGCCGTTTCCGGTTGGCGAGTACGCGTCACGCGTCAAGAGGATGAAAGCGGCGATGCAGACGGCGGGCCTCGACGCCATCCTCGTCTTCGGGAGCGCAGGAGACCCTGGAGACGTCGTCTATCTCTCCAGCTTCATACCGTTCAGCGGCAACGCGGCCGTCTTCCTCCCAGTTGACGGCGATCCCACGATAATCACGGACGCCATCCTCCATGGAGAACCGATCAACTCCTTCGCGTGGATGACGTGGATGGAGGACTTTCTGCCTGTCCACCGCAGCCCCGGAGAGTTCGCGAGCGCGATAAAGTCGGTACTGAAAAGGAAGCCCCACGCCAGGGTCGGCCTGGTGGGGCGAGGCATCGTGCCGATGTCCGTATGGTCGGAGATGGATGGTGTCGGGACGGAATGGAAGGACTTTTGGTTCGAGTTCACGTCGGTGAAGAGCATCAGGAGCCCGCGTGAGGTCTCCCTTCTGCGAGAGGTTGGGCGTATCACGGCTTCAGCCATGTCCTCAGCCGTCGAGCGAGCGGAGGCCGGAAGCACCGAGTCGGAGGTTGCGGCCGTAGCGACGGGAGCGCTCCTGAGGGAAGGCGCCCACGACCGCGCGTTCGGCACGATCGTGAGTTCCGGCCCGCGTTCGGGGATCAAGCACAGCTATCCGACGGGCCGGAGGCTCCGCAGAGGGGACATGGTCTACCTCGACATGGGCGCAGCCAAGTACGGTTACCAGAGCGACATGTCCCGGACCGTGGTAGTGGGAGGGGCCAGCGCCGAGCAGCGGAGGGTTCTCGACACGGTCCAGGAGGCCTTCGACACGCTCAGTGGTATGATGCGCCCCGGCACCAGGACCTCTGAGCTGGCGGCAAAAGCTGAGGAGATCGCTGGCCGTTCGGGCTTGAGGGAGCGGTACGAGGGCAGGATCTACCTGGGCCTGTGCGTCCACCACGCCATAGCGACCTCCTTCTTCGAGATACCGTCTCTCGGACTGCCCGACACAGTCCTGAGGGCCAACATGTCATTCGCGTTCGAGCCGATGGCCCACATCCTCGACTTCGGCACGGCCGTGATAGAGGACTGCTTGCTGGTCACCAGGAGCGGGGCAGAGTCGCTGACGCCCTACGAACGCGTCCACTGGTAGACTACGAGAACGAAGGGAGGATCTCTTTGCTGAACTTCTTCAGCTGATGTATCTGGTCCCATCCGACGAACCTGATGTTGAAGTCCTCGACGCCTGCATCGACGAAAGCCTCCAACTTCCTCGTCACGTCAGCCCGGGTACCGAATGCGACCCACTTGTCGAGGATGCCTGACGCATCCTCCCTGTAGTACTTGGTGAGAAAGTCGTTCGCCTCGGCCGCTGCCTTCTTCTTGTCACCCATGTTTACGTTGTAGTACAGGGACGCCTTGAACTTCGACCTCCCCTTTCCGTACTTCTTCGCATAGCTCAGCACCTTGGTCAGGTCCTCCCGATACTCCTCCGGCGTCACCATCGTCGTCATCCAACCGTCAGCGTACTTCCCCACCCTCTCGAAGTTCCCCTCGATGTTTCCGGGTGCCCCTTCGAGCTCACCAGTCGACCTGGGATTTGAGGCGATCCAGATAGGACAGTTCTTCTGGACGGGCTTCGGGAGCACCGTCACGTCCCTGAACTTGAAGATCTTGCCGTCGTAGACGACCTCGTTCTCCTTCCAGACCTTCCTCAGGATCTCGATCCCTTCGTTGACCCGCTCCACCTTTTCTACCGGCGCGATGCCGAAGGCGTCGTACTCGTTCCTGTAGATCTTTCCGTGCTTGGTGGGGGTGCCCTGACAGACGACCAGGATTGTCCTGCCGCCCGAGAGCTGGTCGAGCGTGGCCCACTGGTAGGCGAGGAGGATCGGGTGCCTGAGGGGAAAGCTCGCAAAGCACGAAGTACCGAGCTTGACCCGCTCCGTGACCCCCGCGACCGCTGACAGCACCGCTATCGAGTCCAGGCGCGGCTTGGCGAGGATGCTGTCGCCCGCCCACACGGCGTAGTAGCCGTACTCCTCAGTGAGCTTGCTGAGCTCGATCACGTCTTTCCTCGGGTCTGCTCCGGAGAACAGGACGCCCCTAGTGGGGAGGACGATACCGAAGGTGGTCTTTGGCAACAGATTGACTCGACGCCGGTGAGATATTATCCGTTTCTAAAGCTCGACGCGGGATTCTTATCCGAATATGCTCCGCCGGCCAGGAATGGAGCTACTTGCCCGATATCCCCACCATTATCCCCTGCTTCTTAAGAGGTGCGACCCAGC
>CAZAMW010000084.1:0-6359 GCA_964486265.1 uncultured Nitrosopumilales archaeon
GACCACATTCAACAGGGGTGGCAGAGCCTCTGCCTGAGTCCAGCATTCGTCTCAGCGATTGATGCTCACGGCGCTGGGACCTTCAGTTGGGGTGGTGGTTTCATCAATGCCGCGAATCCTGACGACTCTCAAGCCGGGATAGCAGCAATCTGGAATCAGAGCACACAAACGAACTGCACTCAGTACATTGAGAGCTGGAGCATATTCATTGTCAACGGGACTGTCAGCACACCATCGACTTCGGCTAACGAATGCATTCATTGATGACCGATTCGCTAGTGTCCCAACCCCAACCGCAGCTAATCATCTCCAGGATTGAAGCGAGTTTCAATTTTCTATAACATGATGGGCCCTCATCCGCTGTTTCGGACAAAACCATAAATCAGATAGATGGCTGAAACATTTCGAGGCTGCTGTTTGAATGAGTAGCGGTCCAGAACGCGACGACGTTGTCGACCCAAAGAGACGAAACTTCCTGAAGATAACAGTCATAGCATCTGCCGCCTTGGCAGCAGGAAGCGCTGGCTTTTTCGTCGCGGAGGGTGCCGGTACAAGCCATTCCAAGTCTATAGCTTTCCCGAAGATAAAAGTCGCAGATATCGTTTCGGGTCAGTTGGCTAACGTGAATAGGCTCCAGGTGAACGACCCAGTGTCCTTCTTCTATCCACTGGACAGCGAACCCAACATCCTCGTCAAGCTCGGCCTGCAAGCGGAAGGTGGGATCGGACCGGACGGCGACATCGTAGCCTTCAGTGTTATCTGCCAGCATCTAGGATGCGACCTCAACTTCGTCGCCACCGGAGCTTCCCCACCCTGCGACAGTTCTTTCTCAGCGAGGCAGCCGATTTTGTACTGCTGCTGCCACTACAGCATCTATGACGTGCTGAACGGTGCGGCGCTCGAACCGAACAGCATGGCAAGATTTCCCGTTCCCCGGGTCATCCTCGAGGTTGATTCTGGTTCGGGCGACATCTACGCGACGGGGATGACCCCTCCCGTCATCTTTGGACACGCAGACCAGCCAGGCTCAATGGACATCGCACAGGACCTTAGCGGAGGGACGCTCGTACAAGATGATTGAAGAGTGAACAGGAACGCAAAGCTTCTGGTAGTCGTCCTCATGGCCTTCCTCGCAGTACCCATCTTTGTGCCCTTCGTAAGACTCGATTCAAATGTGCTGCCGGGATGCGTAAGAGACAGAGCCCCGTGTCCGCTGGCGATTCAGACGCCGATTGCAGGACATGCCGTCTACTGGTCCGTTACAGCATACTATCTCGGGTGGGGGACCTACCTCGTGGCGTACACTGCATACGGACTCGTCTGAGCCTTTCAGTCTTGGGTTCGGACAAAACTATTAATCAACATCGGGTCCTGAATGTTCTCAAGGTTCGGCTTGGTTGACTGCTACTCCCGCCCGGAGCTATACAGCTATCGCGATTGCGATTGTCATAGCAGGCGTACTGATCTCGGCGAGCGTGTATGTCGCCGTTCAGGCATCGACTAGGACGACAACCACAACACGGACGGTGACCACTGCAGCAACCTCCACCCAGACGACTTGCTCCGAAATCGCCATCAACGGTACTGGGTATTGCAGTCTTGACGTAACGGATAACATGACCTTCGAACAGTTTGGATACAGCATACTCAACGCACCTGTCACGTTCATGGGTGTTACGTTCGAGAGCACGTGCCAATCGAACCCGGCAAACTGCGCTACGGAGAGCCAGAGCACCGTCTCCAGCGGATTTATTCCCTTCGAACTGATCTTTCCTAACGGCGAGATACAGTACATCTCAGCGCTCTATCCGCCGGGCATCCCGGGGCAAGAGGAGTATTACCTGACGACCACGCAGACATCTCCCACGGCCGGTTTCCTTCTCGAGGGCGCGAGCACAGCACCCTACCTCAGGCTCATTCTCCTCGTGGAACCCGTGCAACAACCTACGCCCACAGCCTTCACCAACGCAGCAGACAACCTGCAGCTCCAGCTCTATCTGAACTCATCATCATCGGCGAGCGGTTTTGCCGTGAGCATCACCGCCGATGAGTACAACACCCTCGCATCCACGAACAATGTCACGGCCGCGAACGGATGGGTGGTCGCTCTCAATGGGGGTAACGGCGCGCCCTGCGGTGACGATGGCCCCCCAATTGGTTTCGCAATCGCCGAGGGGTACTACACCTCCTCGAACGTCACCGCGGCCAAGTTCCTTGACCTTGTCAACCCGGGAGCCACGTACAGTTGCCCGCTGTATCTCGGGTACGGAAACCCGACAGGGTTTCTCTTCTTCCCTATGACAGACGTGGCCACGTCGTACGGCTGCAACCAGCAGACGTGCATGTCGGGTAGCATGTCATCATCTTCATGGGGGCAGGTCACGGGATATTGGAACCAGGGAGGCTCATTCACCAGCTTCCCCCGCGGGGTGTACACCGTCGTGGCGGAGGATGAATGGGGCAATTCTGCCCTAGCATACTTCGCTGTCTCGTGATGGGCGCTTGATTGCCCTCGCAGCATAGCGGTGGATTTGCGCGCGACAGTCTTTTACCGGAAGCGGATCAACGGCAGAATCTATCCAAAGGCGGCTAGGACCGACCCTTCGCCTTCGCTCAGGAGGGTCTGCAGGATCGACGGGCGCGTAGTCACGAGGTAATCTCGGGATTGTGAAACTTGCCGAGAAGGCGGATGTAAAAGAAACAGCGGAGGAGTCTAACGACCACAAGTCCGAGCAACCCGAAGAGGTTCAGCAGAGACTATTCTGAGTTCAGGGTCGGCCAGACCGACTCCGAATCCGCGTTCCTCGCCTCCCTCAACCGGTGCGGCATCGCGGCAGAGCGCGGCTGCAGGATCGCAGGCCGGTCCTCCGTGAGATGTGCTACGCGCAGGGAGCAGTCCACGCTCGAGCGTGACGACGCGCCAATCATAGGCCCTCTTGAAGACCTTCCTGCCCCAGTGCACCAGGTGGATGGGATCGATGGAGAGGTCGACGGTGCGCTTCAATATGCCAAGCTCGAGCGCCGATTCGAGCAGAGCCTTCAGGGCGCGACGGTATCCCCTCCCGATGCTCTCCAGAAGTCTGTGCTCCTCGAGACGTCCCTCTGAGTTCAGGCTGATGAGAGGGTCCGCCAGCCCGGAGCGACGCGTTCAGCATGTCAGATGTCCTAGCTCGCGTCACGGGTGGAGACCCGGTGTCGCTGATGCTGCTCGGCATCATCGTCCCTGTGACCACCCCTGTGCTCAGGGCAGTCGAGCTCGCGCTAAACTATCTCTGGCAGCGCGACAAGCTTTACGCGGGCATCGCCCTCGTCGTACTAATGTTGATGCTCTTTGGAATGATTCTCCTGCCCGCGCTCAATGGCCCTTGAGTCCCGAGCGGTTTTGGCTGGGTTATGGATTGAGAGGAGGCGAGAGCGTCTGAGGGAAAACCGGAGGAAAGAGCCCACCCTCGTATGCCCGTGTCTCCGCTGCGGTTTCCCCGTAGGCGCCGCACCTTCCGGGAACCACGGAATCTCCCGCAAAGAGCCGACGATATGGCGCGGCACCTTCGGCCTGGAAGAGCCAGGTGCTGAATGTCGACGGGTTCGGAGAGAAGCCACCGAGGGAGGTACCTGTCTGCTCGTCCCAGTCCTTCACCGACGCAGGGTCGTACTTGATGCAGAACTCCGCCGCCTTCAACGGGATGAGGTCGTACACCATAACGTTCGCCGGAGGAATGGTCGCGCTGAACCCCCCTTCCAGCATCGACCAGGACTGGCTGGGCGAGAGCGTGAACACGAAACAGACAACGGTCTGCTCGAAGCCGTTAAACTGAATCAGCCCGAGCGGCGCGCTGTTCTCCACGACGTTCACATCGACGACCGGTGAAGGTGGCTTGTCTCCCTCCAGGAAGGGAGTGTGGAAGTACGAGTTCGCCTCGTAGACACTCCAGAAGGCATCCCCGAAGTAGTAGGAGTTCCTTAAGAGGACCACCTGGTGCTCCGTAGAGTCCAAGTTTTTGAACGTCCATTCTACCACGCCCCGGCTTTCGTCATACCACCCCCACGTCGCAGAGACGGCGCCCGAGCTGTTCGTTGCGAGATGCTCAGGTCCACCCCCTTGGGGTCGAAGAGACCTCTTCTCGTCACTTGTGGGGAGCCTTGGCCAAGGCAACTGTCAGAAACTCTCCCGTTCAAGACGTTTCCAATGGGTGAATCTCGCAAGACTTCGGGATCTGGTCACGGCTGGGAGGCCAGGCGTCTCCCATATTAGCGCATACGAAACGAGGAGAAGCCCGCCCAGGAGCAGAAGGTCGGTCGCCGACGCAAGGGCATCACTTCCGGGGCTCTTGCCCTTCATGATTCCTGGGAGAGCAAGGAAGAACACCACCAGCACCACCACCAACAGAAGGATTCCAATGGGCGCGGGAAGAAGCTTCAAATTCACTCACAGAGCCCTAAGCGTGGCGGAGAGGTAGAGGTCCAGCCCCGAAGCAGAGATGAACACATTGGCCCCGATGAACAAACCGATTACCATTATCAGGTCCTCGAACACCAGCTTCTCCTCGTGATACAGGAATAGGATGGCACATGTGGCTGCGACTACGGCGTCGACGAATATGATTGCGTAAGATATGGCATAGCTGCCCAGCATCTCTACTAGACCCCGTCTTCAAAAGCGGATTCAGGGGACTTGGACTTAGCGCTGGTGCGAACAATGAAGGAGTTGTCGCGGGACCTACAAGTATGCACGGGGTGCCGGACTCCGAGAGAATGCTCTTCGTGCCGCTGCGCAGCGGTTCATATCTACAGTCGTGAAGATCACGGGGTCCAACTGAATCGCTCCATGGAGTTTCCTCAATATCGGATATCAAAAAAGGGGAGACCTACGCCCAGATGGGCTTGTAGGTGAATACCGTCTCGCTCCCGTCCACGCCGGGTATCTCGGCAATCCTCGCGATTCGCTCCAGGACCTCATTGTGATCTCTCCCAGAGACGGTTGCAATGATGTCGAATTCACCAGGGACGATGTGCGCGCCGTGTATCGGCGTCTGCCTCAACGACTCGAGCACTTTCCCGGGCTGCTCATGAATGTTGAGGCATACCAGGGCGAGTGCCTCGCTGGGTGCCAGCCGCTTCCCCGACAAGTACCCCTCGAAGGCGATCAGAGTTCTGGTCCTGCCGACGCCCTTCATGGAGCGCAGCTTGCTGACGAACGAGTAGACCTTGGCGGGTTCGTTCGAGTTGAGCTGGACGACCAGGTTGTGCCGACCCGAGGTCGGGGCGACCAGTCTGATGCCCTGCTCCCTCCCGAGTTGCTCGACGACGCTGTTCAGCGCCTTCGGCTCCACAGCAGCCATGACATAGCTCGGGAGCGCTGTGGTGCTCTCGGGCCCGGTTTCGGTTCTTGATGCTTGCATGCTTTCACAAATCATAGTTTTCTGTTATAATATATATTGTTTTATGCATAATTGTTATATGTGTAGCATTTGGTCGGGTTGGCTAGGGCGTTCTGATATTGACCGAGTTGCCTAGAAAACTATCGACGGCGGAGGCCGTTTCGCTGGTGGTGCGGAAGAACTATGTCGTCTATGAGGCGCTGCGGCTCAAGGTGGTCAACTACCACGCACTGGCCGCGCGAGTCGCCTCCAGCGTCGAGGAGCTGACGGGTAAGAAGGCGAAGCTTCCGACGCTCGTCGTGGCGGTCAAGCGGTTCTCGGACAGCTTGAACGAGGAGCGAGTTGCCGAGCTGCAGGGAATCCTCGGGGATGCAAGGGTGACACTCACCGGGGGCGTGGTCGAGGTCTCAGTGAGGGGTGGGGACGTCCCGCCGAGCAAGGTCTTGAGCGAGGTACTGAAGCTGGTCCCAAGGCTCTCCGCAATGCCAGAAATCTTGCAGCTCCCGGGAGCGGTCAAGGTCATGGTGACTGGGGAAGATGCTCTGCTGATTGAGCGGGAGCTTGGGGACCAGTTCCAGACGACGGTGGGAGACGGGATGGCTAAGATAGGGGTGCGCATCAGTCAGAGGGCGGAGAAGATGGTGGGCCTCACCACCTATATCACGGAGCTGCTGTACAGGAACGGTATCGTGATTCACAGTGCCTACATCGGACGTCCGGACTTTCTCCTTGTCGTGGAAGAGAAGTTCGGCGTCAGGGCATACGACGTTCTACGGGAGAATGCCAAGGAGCAAAGCCGAACTGGCCTCTGAAACTGGGCGGGTCTTGAACTCTCCTCTAGGGCTCCGAGACGGGGATGACAGGGAGGGTCAAAACCAATCGACTGGAGCCGACGTGGCTGGACTGACCCGGAAGAAGAGAGTGGTTCCTGATGTCCTTCTTGGTCAAATGGACAGGCAACAGTCCGATAATTGACCCCAG